>JBASAI010000109.1:0-2899 GCA_049650525.1 Arcobacteraceae bacterium | reverse complement strand
GGTTACAAGATGAATATAAAGCTGAAGTGATCACATTTACAGCTGATTTAGGTCAAGGTGAAGAGGTTGAACCAGCTCGACAAAAAGCTTTGGACAATGGAATCAAACCTGAAAATATTTTTATCTTAGATATTAGAGAAGAGTTTGTAAAAGATTATGTATTTCCTATGTTTAGAGCAAATGCTATTTATGAGGGTGAATATTTACTAGGAACTTCAATAGCGCGTCCTTTGATCGCAAAAAAACAAATTGAGATTGCAAATAAAATGGGAGCAGATGCTGTTTCTCATGGGGCAACTGGAAAAGGGAATGATCAGGTTCGATTTGAGCTTGGATATTTAGGACTCAATCCTGATATTACAGTAATAGCACCTTGGAGAGAATGGGATCTTAACTCAAGAGAAAAGCTTCTTTCATATGCAAAAGAAAATGGGATCAATATAGATGCAAAACATGTCGATGCTGAGGGAAATCCAACAGTAAGTCCATATTCTATGGATGCAAATCTTTTACATATCTCTTATGAAGGATTACATTTAGAAAATCCAGATGCAGAACCTGAAGAGTCTATGTGGTTATGGACAAACTCTCCAGAAGATGCTCCTGATGAGGCTGAGTATATCACTATTGGATATAAAAAAGGTGATCCTATTTCTATAAATGGAGAAGAGTTATCTCCTGCAACTCTTTTGAAAAAATTAAATGACTATGGAAACAAACATGGAATAGGACGAATTGATATCGTTGAAAATAGATTTGTAGGGATGAAAGCTCGTGGTTGTTATGAAACTCCAGGTGGAACTATCATGCTCAAAGCGCATAGAGCAATCGAATCTATTACATTAGATAGAGAAGAA
Source organism: Arcobacteraceae bacterium (assembly GCA_049650525.1). Classification (GTDB taxonomy): domain Bacteria; phylum Campylobacterota; class Campylobacteria; order Campylobacterales; family Arcobacteraceae; genus JAIOSF01. The sequence goes on along the minus strand of JBASAI010000109.1, from coordinate 2,042 downwards.
GCTCACTTAAAAGACGGAATGATGCCTAAATATACAGAGCTTATTTATAATGGTTTTTGGTTTTCTCCAGAAAGAGAAATGCTACAAGCTGCTATAGATAAAACTCAAGAGTTTGTAGAGGGTGAAGTTCGATTGAAACTTTACAAAGGAAATGTGATCGTTGTTGGACGAACATCTGAACAATCAATGTTTAGTGAAGCGCACTCTACTTTCGAAGCAGATGATGTGTATAACCAAAAAGATGCTGAAGGTTTTATTCGATTAAATGCGCTTCGATTTATCATTGAAGGACATACAAGAGGTTCGAAAAAATAGATTGTAAAGCTAGGGTTTTTACCTTAGCTTTTTTTTAATCATAATAAAAATCAAATTTTAATAAGGTTATCACTATGCGAACATTTATTATCGGATATGGCTCATTGCTGAAAAAATCGTCATTAAATAGAACTTTACCATTAGTTAAAGATGTTGAGCCTATTTATTTAAATAATTATATTCGAAGTTGGAATGCTCTTGAAGATCAAACTGTAAGTTACGCTACTACTTATTTAGGAATAGAAAAAATAATAGGTGCAAGAACAAATGTTATTATATTTGAAGTGGAACAAAGTTTTCTTCCTATGCTGGATAAAAGAGAATTTTTATATGATAGAGTACAAGTTGACTTAAGTGATGTGGAGTTTTTAAAGAATAGATTTAAGATAACTAGTGATGATGAAATTTGGATATATGTTACCTCTAATCCACAAAAACCTACTAAAGATGCCCCAATTATTCAGTCATATGTTGATGTGTGTGTTAGTGGATGTCTAGAATTAGAAGAACAATTTAAAATAAAAGATTTTGCACAAGATTTTATACTTCAAACCACAAACTGGTCAACAAACTGGGTAAATGATAGAATTTTTCCAAGAGCACCACATATCCATCAGCCATTTGCTTACGCTATTGACAAACTTTTATTTGCAACAATATCAGAATACTATAAAAGTATAACCATTGAGTAATGAACATCCTGTAAATAATCGTTTTACATTTAAGGATTTAATATATAAATTAACACTTATTAAAATAATACTTATTTTTCTAATGGTATTTGTACTATTTTCAATGGTATTCTTTGCCCTCTATTCTCTATTATTAAGTGGTGAAAATATACAAAGTTTTGAAATTTTCAAATTTTCAATATATCAGTCTTTTGGTTTTGATATAGATGCAATAGATAGTAAAAAATACAATTTTGAATATATTTCATTTTTACAGCAAATTATATCATTGGTTTTAAATTTAATATTTACATCATCATTGATTTTAAAGTACTTTAATAAACCTTGTTTTTTTCAATTTAAACAAAAGATCAATATTGTAGATGATTATTTGATAATATCTCTTTATAATAAAACAAATTTTGAAATAAATAGTGCTTCTTTTAAAGTATATATACGATTTCCATATAAAGACAATCATGGGATAAATTCATTAAATAATATAAAAATTTATCCTGATAGAGATTTTTTTCCATTTATGGATCAACATCTAGTGACGAGAATAAGAATAAATCTTAAACATATAAAAAATCGTATACTAACAGAAGGTACAGAATTGCATTCTAGTCTTTTAGAACTTTTAGATGTAAATAAAGAGTTTAACGATACTCAAGAGATACAAAATTTAAGAATTTCAATACTTATAGATGCTATGTCACCTGAGATTGATAATATGGTATATGAAGTATTTACTTATGAAATAAATATTTGTGATAAAGAGAATATTCTTCAGTTTGTAAAATATAAAAAGCCAAATGCAATAGATATTGATGTTGTAGATTTTGCAAAATCTACAGGTTGGGAAAACTTTGAAGATTGATAAGAATCCTTTTATATTATCAGCATCCCATCTCCATACGAAAAAAATCTATATTTATTTCGTATGGCTTCTTCATATATTTCCATCGTTTTTTCAAGTCCCACAAACGAAGCAACAAGCATAATTAATGTAGATTTTGGAAGATGAAAGTTAGTCAATAGATAATCTACCCTTTT
>JBASAI010000108.1:0-4334 GCA_049650525.1 Arcobacteraceae bacterium | reverse complement strand
ATCCAATGGCAGTTGAAATTGTCAAAAAAGTTGAAGAAGCACAACTGAAAATGCAAAATATAAACTTTCAAGATACTTTAAGAATTGGTTCTGGACAGGCGAATGTTGCATTAAGATTATTGCCATTTATTAATAAATTAACTAAAAAATTTCCAAATATAGAGTTGGAGTTTTATGTCAATGCTAATCCTCAAATATTAGAGCAACTTTTAGATTATAAACTTGATATTGCATTTATTACTGGGGCTCCAAATCATAGTGATTTAATCTCTTTGAAAAGTTTTGATGATGACCTATTTTTAATAGAGCCAAAATCTAAAAATTATGCCAACTGTTCAATTGGATATAAAAAAGATAGTTCACATTATAAGTTTTTAGTTGAACATGAAAAATCTAAGGGAAATAAGGAATTTAAAACCATATTTATTGAAAACTATGAAGTGATGTTAGGCTGTGTAAAAAATGGCATGGGTAAAGCTTATGTATCAAAAAAAATAATAGAAAAATATGGATATATGAATGAATTAAAATTAACTAAACTTGAAAATGAACATAAAACACACTTAGTTTGTAGAAAAGATTATATCCCATTAATTAGTAGTTATTTGAAGAAAATAAAATTATTTTAAATAAAAGATGATATTCATTTCTCCGATTCGAGACTGTTTAGAGTTTTGTGTCAAATCCTGATAGTTGAATAAAACTATATCATATTCATAATTATTTGTAAATTTAATTCCACTAATAATAAATCAACTTGACAAACATATTTTATTATATTAGAATATTCAAATATAATTATATTGGAGTTTATATGAGTGAAGAATGTTATAGAGAGTCAAGTAATATCAGTGAAGTTGAAAAAGCTAAGAGTTTTATTTCTGATAATCATTTACAGATAGAAAAAGAATCAGAAAAATTAGCACTACTGTCAAATAGTGTTAGACTAAAAATTGTATTACTACTTAAAAACTTCAATAAACTTTGTGTATGTGACATTGGTGAAATATTAGAAGTTAATCAATCTGCAATTTCACAACACCTTAGAAAATTAAAAGATGGTGGAATATTGAATAAATCAAGAGAAGGTTTAACTATTTACTATTTTATTGATGAAGTGAATAACCCTGATTTAATAGGTTTATTAGAAAAAATATTTTTATTCAAGGAATAAGTATGGAATTTATATTAAATTTTTTGCAAAGCTTTTGGGAACTATCAGTAATGATAGGTCTATATGTTTTAATTGGATTAATTTTTGTAGGAATAATCCACCTATATATTTCAGAAGATTGGATTAAAAAACATTTAGGTGAAGATAATAAATATAGTGCTTTAAAAGGGGCATTATATGGTATTCCTCGTCCTCTTTGTTCTTGTGGTGTAATACCTTTGGCTACAAGTTTAAGACAAAAAGGTGCTTCTAAAAAAGCTGTGACAAGTTTTTATATTACTACTCCAATGACTGGAATTGATTCAATTATAGCTACATATGGAGTATTTGGTCTTCCAATGGCAATAATTAGAGTTATTTCAAGTTTCATTAGTGGAGTTGTTGCTGGTAGTTTTGTAAAAGAATCATATGATGACATTCAAGAAGAAGAGAAAAAGTCTTGTTGTAGTTCTTCTTGTTGTGGTTCTTCTTCTAATGAAGTAGTAAAAGAGAGTCAATTTAAAAAAGCATATGATTATGCAATGAATGAAGTTTTTAGTGATTTAGCCAAACCAATGTTTTATGGGCTAATATTAGCAACTTTATTTTTACTTTTAATTCCAAATAATGGGGTTGAATTTTTAAATGATAATTTGTTTATCGCTTATGCATTAGTTTTTTTAGTTGCATTACCTTTATATGTATGCTCTATTTCAGCCATTCCTATTGCTTTATCAATGTTAGCAGTTGGAGTAAGTCCTGGAGTAGCTTTTATTTTTTTAGCAGCAGCTCCTGCTACAAATATCATTACAGCAGGGATTATAAAGAAAATTCTTGGAAATGATGTCTTAATAATATATCTTATCTCAATTATTGTAGTCACTGTTTCATTTGCATTAATGATTGATTTTGCATTTCCAAAAGAATGGTTTGTTTATACATTAGATAGTTTAGAAAGTGAATCAAAATCAATACTTGATATAGGTGGTGCTATTATATTTTTAGTCACTATGTTTTATTTTGTTGGTAAGCAATGGATTAAGACTATATCTTCAAAAAAAAATTAAGGTAGCCATCTAAAAAAGATGGCTATTATACTTATAGTTTTAAATACTCAATTGATTATCTAACCTACCTTCAAAAAATATTGTAAGTTGAGAGATTGTAAGAGACCAATTCCTAACTGGCATAGTCCATTTTTTATTTGCATTCTGAATTCCCATATACAATAGTTTTAAAAGTGAATTTTCATTTGGAAAAGCTCCTTTAGTTTTAGTAAGCTTTCTAAATTGCCTATGTATTGATTCAATAATATTTGTAGTATAGATAATTCTTCTAATATCTTCAGGATATTTAAAATAGGCAGATAAGTTTTCCCACTTATTTTTCCAAGATTGAATTACAATAGGGTATTTTTTACCCCACTTATTTTCAAGTTGAACTAATGCTTCTTCTGCTGATTCTTTTGAAATAGCTTGATAAATAAGTTTTAAATCTTTCATAAACTCTTTTTGGTTTTTTGAAGCAACATATCTAATTGAATTTCTAATTTGATGAACAATACATAGTTGTATTTCAGTATTAGGAAATATAGCATTTATAGCTTCTGGAAATCCTTTTAAACCATCTATTGAAGCAATAAGTATATCTTCTACTCCTCTATTATTTAAATCAGTTAAAACCTGTAACCAAAAATTAGCTCCTTCATTTTCTGATAGATATAATCCTAATATCTCCTTTTTACCATTTAATCCAACTCCTAAAACAGTATAAACAGCTTTAGATATATATCTTCCATTATCTTTAATCTTATAGTGTATTGCATCAAGCCACACAAAGGGGTAGACTGATTCAAGTGGTCTTTGTTGCCACTCTTTTAATAATGGTATAACTTTATCAGTAACAGCACTTATTGTAGCTTTAGAAAAACTCATTCCATACATTTCTTCAATATGTTCAGATATTTGACTATAACTATTTCCTAAAGCATACAAAGATAGAATTTTTTGTTCTATATTATCTGACATATGAGTTTGATGTTTTTTAACTATTTGAGGCTCATAAGAACCATTTCTATCTCTTGGAACATCAAGTTCAAATTCACCAACACTACTTTTCATAGTTTTAATAGATTTACCATTTTTTCTGTTTTTATTTATCTCAGAAGTTAAATGAGACTCAAGTTCAGCTTGTAATACAGCTTCTGTAAGTTGTTTAATAAGAGGAACTAAGACTCCATCTTTACCATCTATGTTTGAACCTGCTTTTATTTGTTCAAGTGCTTCATTTAAATCAAATGTTTGATTCATTGTTCAATCCTTTAGAATTATAAATTCTATCAGACTGACACAAAATTTCTAACACTCCCTCCGATTCTTCCAATATGCCTAATATTTTAAAATATACTAAAGAAAACTCTAAAATTAGTTTACTTTATAATTTGATAATTCAATCAAATTCATATCTGGATCTCTTAAATAAATAGACTCAATATCTCCTATTGCACCAGTTCTTGGAACTATTCCCTCTTCTATTTTTATATCTATAGATTCTAGATATGATTTTACCTCTTCTAACTTTGTATCAACAATAAAACATAAATCAGCACTTCCTTCTTTTACATTAAAAGCTTTTGGTTCAAACTCTGCCCCTAATTTATGCAAGTTTATTTTCTGAATTCCAAACTTTAAAGCTACTCTAGTTTCTTTAAAAACCTCTTTTTTCATCCCTAATTTTTCATAAAATTCAACTGTTTTATCTATATCTTTTACTGTTAAAACCAAATGGTCTAGTCTATTTATTTCAAACATCTTTTTTCCTTATTCAAAAATCTTTCTTCTTTTTAAAATTAATAAAGCTATTAAAAATAAAATAAAAGAGTGGAATGACCCCAATAAAATAGACACTATTTAATTCAGTATTTGACTGAAGTTATGATAATAATCATTGTAAAATAACAAGTTCCACAACCTGTATTATTTGTAACTTTTTGCCTTGCCTCAATAGATGAATTAAAAAGAGACTTTATTAATATCCACTTAGATTTTCCAGTAATATTTAAGAAAATATTACAATTACATCTCTCCTAATTCATAATAAAATGAAAAAGTTCATCATAGAGGGGTCATTTGTTGGATTATTTGCGTAGAAAATTGTGCGACAAATGGCAACCTCGCTATCT
>JBASAI010000107.1:0-1842 GCA_049650525.1 Arcobacteraceae bacterium | reverse complement strand
CATTATAGAATCGTTCTCTGTACCCATCATAATACAATCCATTATTTAAAAAAATCTTATCAACTCTTCGTGATTGATTTAGAGCCATTATCATAGATAATCGTAAATCGTTATAATTTACTGGATTTGAGAGTATTGCATACGCCTCATTATTAATACAATCAACTAAATCTTGCTCTTGAATTTTTGCTAAAATAACAATCTTCGGCAACATAGGTTTGATTAGTTTCATCTCATGAAGTATCTTATTTGCATTTTCAATTTCATAATCAAGTAACATAACATCATATGAATTTTCTTCATCTTTTAAAGAATCCATAGTATTAAAAAATAACAAATTTTTTGCATCACCAAAGTTTTCTTTAATCTCTAAAGTAAAATCTTTATTATTTGTGACACACAGAACTGTCATATTACTAAATTGTCTTATTTTTTTAATCATAATATTTAATATTTCCTATATCTATATTTTGTCATTGTATCTAAAATAATTATTTTTGTCAAAGCCATTTAATTTGTGTTTCCATACTACCAAAAGAATATATATAAAAACTTAAATAATTATTTTAGGTCTGCCCAGTTATTTCCAATTGATAAACTCACTTTTAATGGAACCTCAAGAGTAAAGATGTTTTCCATGATATATATTAATTTTTCACTAATTTCATCTATCATCTCTTCTTTTACTTCAAAAATAAGTTCATCATGTATCTGTAAAAGCATTTTTACATTTTCGTTATTTTTATACTTCATATCTATTTTTATCATCGCAAGTTTGATGAGATCTGAAGCACTTCCTTGAAACACTGTATTTACAGATTCTCTATCATAAGTCGCTTTCATCATCGCATTTGCATTTTCAAAATCAAATCGTCTTTTTCTTCCAGAAAGTGTTTTTACATACCCTTTTTCCAAAGCTTCTTCTTGGATAGATTTCATAAAATCTTTTACAGTAGCAAAGCTTTCAAAATAACTATCAATATACGATTTTGCCTCTTTTGCAGGAATACCTAACTGCTCACCTAGTTTTCTACTTCCCATTCCATAAAGGAGTCCAAAGTTAATAGATTTTGCTATATTTCTTTTACTAGCAGCCTCTTCTTCTCCAAAAATTTTGATAGCAGTTTGTAAGTGAATATCTTTATTGGCTCTAAAAGCTTCTACTAATGCAGGATCTTTACTATAATGAGCCAACAATCGTAGCTCGATTTGAGAGTAATCAATCCCCACAAGTTTGTATCCAGGTGAGGCTATAAATCCACCCCGAATAGCTCGCCCTGCTTCTGATTTTACCGGTATATTTTGCAAATTTGGGTTTTTACTACTAAGGCGTCCTGTGGCTGTTCCTGTTTGCAAAAATGATGTGTATATTTTATTGTCTTCGTTTTGTTTTCCCAACTCTAATAATGGTTCGATATAAGTTGAATGGAGTTTAAACGCTTCCCGATATTCTAGAATTTTTCGTACTACTTCATGCTCATCTTTGATTTTTACTAAAACTGATTCATTTGTACTATATCCAGTTTTTGTTTTTTTTGAAGCTGTTAGTCCTAACTTTTCAAAAAGTATTTCCCCTAATTGTTTTGGAGAATTGATATTGAACTCACTTCCTGATAATTCATAGATATTTTTTGTGAGTTCTGCTAAATGAGTTTTACTATGCAGTTTAAGATTTTCAAAAAATGCAATATCGATTTTTATCCCTCTATTTTCCATATTGTTTAAAACATTTACAAAAGGAAATTCTACTTGATTGGCTATTTTCATAATATACTCTTCATCATTTGAAGTAAATGCATCAAGAATTTTACTATAGAGTTTAAAGGTGATAAAAGCATCTTC
>JBASAI010000106.1:0-5201 GCA_049650525.1 Arcobacteraceae bacterium | reverse complement strand
ATCACATCATCAGAATTTATTGAGGTTTTAAAAAACTCAACTCTAGGCGAAAGAAGACCTATTGACGATTTAGAAACAATCAAGGGTATGATTGAAAATGCAGACATAATAGTAACGGCTACAATAGATGATAAAATAATTGGTGTTGCAAGAGCAGTAACAGATTTTAATTATTGTTGTTATCTATCAGACTTAGCAGTAGATAAACAATACCAAAAAAATGGTATTGGTAAAAAACTTATTTCAAAAGTTCAAGAACAATTAAATGATAAATGTAAAATTATATTGTTATCAGCACCTGATGCAACAGAATATTATCCAAAAATTGGATTTACACAACACAATTCAGCTTGGACTATTGCAAAAGGGAAGCTAACATAAAAGATAGAGTACATAACAAAACATTAGACTTGCTATAATTACAGGATGAATTTAGGTGTTGACACAGAATTTATTACACTCCCTCTCTTTTTCATTTCACTTGGATTTATCCCAAAATATTTTTTAAAAACCATACTAAAATGACTTAATCTTTTGTATCCTACAATAGTAGCTACTTCGCCTATATTGATATCACCCTTTTGAAGTAATTCTTTTGCTTTGTGTAGTCTATATTCTTGTAAAAAACCGTAAACTGTATTTCCAAAGAGTTGTTTAAATCCTTTTTTTAGTTTATAGTCATTCATGGCAGCTTTATGAGCTAAATCTTTAATCGATGGGGGATTAATAATATTTTCTATCAAAATTATTTTTACCTTATTTAATGCTTCAATATCTTGTGCACTTAAATATATTTGCTCACTATTGTTGATATCGGGACGATTAAATGTTGTATAAATCAATTCTAATAATTTCGATTCTAAGTATATTTCTTGTAATTTATCAGTAAGAGAGCTTACCTTTTTTAGATCGTTTAGAAGTGTTTTTTGTTTTTGAGTAATTTCACTGACTAAATCTACAGAAAAGCTATGAGTTTTAAAATTTTCCTCTACTCCAAATAAGTTTTTATTATTTGCTGTAATCTCATTGAGAAGTTCTTTTTTAAATGATATATAGTGTAATAAATATTGTTGATTTTTAGAATATGATTTTTTTGTATTATATCCTTTATATTTTCTAGCACTAGCACACATATTTGAATCAAAAATAAACTGATCTTTTTTAGTGGCATCTTCAAGTAATAAACTATTACCAGTGTTAAAACATAAAAAAGAAACCTCTTCATTATTTTTATCTTCTACAACAGTATCATTATAAAAATTCGTAGTATTATAATAGTAAGTTAGCCCAGATTCTGTACTAAAATAATCGGTTGTTATATTTCCATAATCTTGATTGTAGTTTATATGACCAGCACCTTTACTATAATTTGGTAAGATACTACTTGAGAGTTCTTTTGATGATATATATTTTTTCATAAACTCCCTCTTTGAGAAATAAAATTCCCTTACTGATAATATTACTATTGATAATACTCTCTTATTAAACTAAAATTCACCTTTACAACTAATTAGGAGAATATAATATGGCAATTCCATTAAAGAAACCACAAGAAATAGAAAAACTTCGTACAGCGAATCGTATTGTTGCAAAAACATTAAATTATTTAGCAAAAACAGTTAAAGCAGGCATGACATTAAAAGAAGTTGATATTATGGGAGAAAAATATATAGTAGATTTAGGGGCTCGCCCTTCATTTAAAGGATTATATGGATTCCCTGGAGCAATTTGCCTATCATTAAATGAAGTTATCATTCATGGTATACCTTCAGACATTGTGCTAAAAGACGGAGATATTTTAGGTATTGACATTGGTACTGAAATTGATGGTTGGTATGGTGATGCAGCTATTACAATGCCAATTGGTAAAATTTCCAAAAAAGATGAAGAGTTAATTGCGTGTGCAAAAGATTCGTTATATCATGCGATTAGTATCATAAAAGAAGGTATGAGATTTAAAGAATTATCATATGAAATAGAAAAATTTATTGTTAAGAGAGGATACCGACCTTTAGTTAAATTTTGTGGTCATGGAATTGGTAGAAAACCACATGAAGAACCAGAAATTCCAAATTATTTAGAAAATGGAACTCCAAAATCTGGACCTAAAATAAAAAATGGAATGGTATTTTGTATTGAGCCTATGATATGTCAAAAAGAAGATGAACCAGTTATCTTAGAAAATGGTTGGGATGTCGTGTCTGCTGATGGATTAAGAGGAAGTCATTATGAAAATACTGTAGCTATAATCAATGGAAAAGCTGAGATACTAAGTATTTCTGAATAATTTGCAGAGGTTAAATCACTTCCATATAAATATTTGCAATTCTTTCCCTTAAAAAAGATTTATTTATTATAATTAATTCTTGACTATTCAGCACTTTGACTTGACAAGTGCTAAATAAAATTGTTATAATTTTTCAAGTTGATTCACTAGTACTCAACTCACTATAAAATTAATTTACAAGGAGAACACAATGTTACTTACAAGATTTGAACCATTTAAAGGGATGCAAAATTTTCATAGGATTATTGATAACTATCCTATAATAGAAGAAAATAGAGCTCTCAAAGGATTTGTACCAAATGTCAATACAAGAGAAGGCGAGTTTGCTTATCATATTGACCTTGATCTTCCTGGTATGAAAAAAGAAGATATAAGTATCGATGTAGAAGAAAATTCTTTGATCATTTCAGGTGAAAGAAAAGTCAAAGAGGAGATTACAGAGGATGATTATCATAAAATAGAAACTTCATTTGGGAAATTTGAGCGAGTATTTTCATTACCTAAAAATATAGATATTGAAAATATTACAGCGTGTAGTGAAGATGGTGTATTAGAAGTAGTTATTCCAAAACACGAAAAAAATATTTCTAAAAAAAGAATTGAAATTAAATAAGGGTGTAAAATGAAAAGAAAAATTTTATTAGCTTGTCTTACTTTAGGTTTGACAAGCACATTAAACGCAAATACATTTTTTAATACTGAAGAAAATAATCATTATAAATCTTTTCAAAATGATCTAAATAAGTTTTTTAATGATGATAGTTTTTTTAACTTTCCATACAAGCATTATAAAATCAATTTTACTAACAATTATCCAAAACTAAATATCTTTGACAATAAGGATAATTACACTTTAAAATTTGAAGTAGCAGGGATAGAGAAACAAAATATCTCGGTTACTATTAGCGATCAAAATATTTTATCAATAACGGGGAAAAAAGAAAAACTCTCAAAAGAGCAGAAATCTAATTTAATTATGCAAGAACATAGTTATGACGAATTTTCACGAAGTATAAAACTACCAGATGATATAGATAGTAAAAAGATAAAAGTTACCTATGAAAACGGTATATTACAAATAGTAATAAAAAAAGATAAAAAGAAAAAAGATGGAGGGGTGAGAACATTACAAATAGACTAAATACCACACTCTCAAAGTAACTCAAAATAAGAGTTACTTTGATATTTATTTTAAAATCACTCCAATAATTCTCATAGCTAATCTAAGAGCTTTACTTCTGTGACTTATCTCTTTTTTGATACTATTATCCAAAACTCCCAAAGTATCGTCATATCCATTTGGAATAAAAAGTGGATCATATCCGAAACCACCCTGCCCTTTTTTTTCATTTATCACATCGCCATGCATCCAACCATGTGTTGTATAAATAGCATCCTTATATGCTACTGCTAAACAGGCGGTATAATATGCAGGTGTTTTTGTGAGATTTTTTTCATTGAGTTTTGTGATAAGTTTTGCATTATTATCTGCATCTTTTGCATTGGCTCCAGCATATCGAGCACTATAAAGTCCTGGTTCGTTGTTTAGAGCTTCTACAGTCAGTCCACTATCATCAGAGATCACGATATACTCTTTTTCATAGCCTGTCTCTTTAAGTTTTTGTACAATTGCTTCTGCTTTTATGATTGCATTTTCTTGGAAGGTTTGACCTGTCTCTTCTATCTCAAACGAACCTAAGATTTCACTATATGGCACGACACTATGAGAAGGCAACCATCTTTGTATCTCTTCTATTTTTCCTTTATTTGAGGAAGCTATTATTATATTCATTTTATATCCTAAAATTATTTTGAAGATTTTAACATAAAAAAGAAAGGTTTATTCTTATTTATTGTTATTTGGATATAATCGCCGAAATTAATATTATAAGGTAAATTATATGTTCAAAACAATTATGCCATTAAGTCTTATCATCTCATTTCGATTTTTAGGATTATTTATCGTACTTCCACTTATCTCTTTGTATGCATTGAGCTTACCAGGGGCTACTCCTACACTTGTAGGTATAGTAATCGGTGGATACGCTATCACTCAAATGATTTTTCAAGTACCATTTGGAATCATGAGTGACAAACTAGGAAGAAAAGGTACGATTATCGTAGGTCTTTTACTTTTTGCTATAGGTTCTATCATCTGTGCTATTTCTACAGATATGCTTACACTGTTGCTCGGAAGATTCCTTCAAGGTGCAGGTGCTATTGGAGCAGTTGTAACGGCTATGATTACAGATGTAGTAAGAGAAGAGCAAAGACCAAAAGCAATGGCTTTGATGGGTGCGAGTATCGCTACTAGTTTTGCTATTGCTATGCTTGCTGGTCCACTTATCGGTGGATATTTGGGTATCGATATTTTGTTTTATATCACTGCTTTTTTGGCTTTGATTTCTATTTATATTCTTTTAACAAAAGTACCAAATCCTCCTGTCGTGACTCATACTTATCACGATGATAGCAAAATATCATTTTTAGCAAATCCAAATCTTATCAAGATGAACATCACAAACTTTTTACAAAAAGGGATGATGACTTTTGCGTTTATGATTATACCTATTATTTTGACACGAAGTTATGGTTGGGAGATGACTGATCTTTGGAAAGTATATCTTCCTGCTATGATCGCTGGTGTAATAGCTATGGGTCCTGCTGCTGTATTAGCTGAAAAAAAAGGGAAATTTAAACAAATTTTACTTCTAGGAATAGTATTTTTTGCCGTTTCTTACTACCTCATAGGAAATGCTACAACAGATACATATTTTTTAATAGGTGTTGTCCTTTTCTTTGTAGGATTTAATATGCATGAACCAATTATGCAATCACTTACTACAAAATATATCAAAGTACATGAAAAAGGAAAAGTGTTAGGTGTATTTAACTCTTTTGGATATCTCGGTAC
>JBASAI010000105.1:0-1867 GCA_049650525.1 Arcobacteraceae bacterium | reverse complement strand
CAATTATATACAGACAATGCTGTATTAAAAGCACTTAGATTAGATTCTGTTCAAATGGCAGCACCTGCCTTTTCTAAATTTGGAAAAATTGTACCTCAATTAGCATTATTTGATTTACCATTTATTTTTAAAGATTTAGATCATTTACATAGAGTACAAGATGGTACTGTTGGAACTCAACTTAAAGATATGGTTGGTGCAAAAGGGATTATTGCGTTAAGTTTTTGGGATAATGGATTTAAACAATTCTCATCAAATGTAAAACCGATCTTAAATCCAGAAGATGCAGCTGGTCAAAAATTTAGAATCATGTCTTCAAAAGTTCTTGAGGAACAATTTAAAGCAGTTGGAGCAAGTCCACAAATGATGCCATTTTCTGAAGTGTATTCAGGATTACAACAAGGTGTAATTGACGCGGCTGAGAATCCAGTATCTAATATCTATACAAAAAAATTCCACGAAGTACAAAAATACCTTTCTGTTTCAGATCACGGTTATTTAGGATACTTAGTAGTTATGTCTGATAAATTTTGGAAATCATTACCAGAAGATTTACAAAAAAAGGTAACTCAAGCTATGAATGAAGCAACAGAAAAAGAAAGAGAATTTGCAAAAGAGTTAAATGATTCACAATTTGAACTTATCAAAGAATATGCAAAAGAGACAGGGAAACTTGAAATTTTTACTTTAACTCCTGAGCAAAAAGAAGCTTGGAAAGTAAAAGTAAGTACAATTTATCCTGACTTTTATGCAGAGGATGTAATTGGTAAAGATCTTATTGAGAAAACAATAGCGACTGAATAGATATGTTTACTATAATCGGTAAAACTATAGGTTTTATAAATCAATCAATAGCAGCATTCGGTATAACAGCCGGTGTTGCTGTTGCTTTTACTAATGTTGTTGCTCGATACGCTTTTGATGCGTCATTAGTATGGGCAACGGAACTTACTATATTTTTATTTTTATGGAGTGCTTTTTTTGGAGCGGCGTATTGTTTCAAAAAAGATGCTCATATTGCTGTAACTATTGTTTTGGATCTTATGCCTTCTAAAATAGCAAAAATCATGCTTTTAATCTCACATACTATTACTATTATCTTTTTATTGGCTGTTGCTTACTATGGGTATCACTATATAGTATTAGTGCATGATATAGATGAAAGAGCAATTGACTTATGGAATATGCCTCAGTGGATAGTATACACAGTTATTCCTATTTCATTTACATTTGGTGCTTATCGAGTGGGAGAAAAAATTGTTGAAATTATCAAAACTCCTCATGATCAAGTTGTCGCTGTAAGTGAAGTGGACATGCATCTGCATGGTTTAGCAGGTGAATTAGAAAAACAAAAAGAATTGGACGGTATGGTTAAAGATGTAGAGAAGAAAACAGGAGGTATGCTATGAGTTTACTAGTACTATTTGCTATATTCTTCTTTCTTGTTATTTTAGGAAGTCCAATAGCTATTTGTTTGGGTGTTGCTACTTTTACAACAATGATGTTATTTACAAGTATCTCTCCAATAGAAATATCAGCGATGATGTTCAACAAAGTTGAGCACTATTCATTGATGGCGATTCCAATGTTTATTTTAGCTGGTAACTTACTCTCCAAAGGGTCAGCAGCTACAAGAATCATAGAGTTTGCTAAATCTATCGTAGGACATCTGCCAGGTGGATTACCTATTTCAGCTATTTTTGCATCTATTATATTTGCTGCTGTTTCTGGGTCATCTCCTGCAACTGTTGTTGCTATTGGATCAATTATGTTTGGTGCAATTATACAAGCTGGGTATCCTAAAAAATATGCTGTTGGTACGATTGCTACTGCTGGATCTTTAGGTATTTTGATTCCACCTTCGATT
>JBASAI010000104.1:0-7471 GCA_049650525.1 Arcobacteraceae bacterium | reverse complement strand
GTATAAGGTACACTACTTTCTCCAAAGAGTGCAATACCTAAAGGAATAGATAAGTTTCCAGTATTTCCTATAAGGGAAGAGGCTATAAAAATAGCTCTATACTTTTTATCTGTAAATATATACCGTGATGTGATAATCAATAATACCAATACAACCATAATGACAATAAGATATATAAGGGGTACATACAAAAGTTCAGCATTGAGGGATACTCGTGTAAGTCCCCAAAAAGTAAGTATAGGTTGTAAAAAATATACCGATAATAAAATAAGTGTTTTTTCATCTATCTCATTTTTAAAAGTTCGTTTAACAGCAAAACCTATAAAAATAAATAAATATATTGATGTAATAGCAATGAGTGTATTCATAAATGGAGTATATATAAATCATAAAAATATGTCAAATTATATTTTTACTATATTTAATGTATAATCTTACAACTAAAGGAATGTTAATGTTTGAAAAAATAAAAGAAGCTGTGATATCATATATTTACAAGATCTCAAAACAGCCAGTAAAATTACATGAATTGTTAGAAGCAAATGCACTTTTTAATGAAGGGATGAAACTAGATGGTACACGACTAGGATTCCGATTACGAACAGGAAGAGCGTATGTTGTATTTATCTTTCTTATTCATATCGTAATTATTCCTTTTTCTTTGATAGCACATGAGCTCTTTTCTGTTTTAGATTGTCATGCATCGATTGTTATAGCCGTGATATTTACAGCTATCATATTTGGGATTTTTAACTTTTTTAAAGACTGGACAAGAGACTCTGTAACAAAAAAACGGATCAAGCAAATGTGGAGTTTACATTTTCCACATTTTCCATATGAAGAGTTTAACAATGAAGTTTCATCTATCTATCATAAAGCAAGAGAACAAGAGATCAAACAAGTAGATCTAGAGCGATATATCTTAGATAATTTATCTGCTTAAAATATCTATTTCTATTAAAAAAGGGTAAGCTTTAGAAGCTTACCCTTTTTTTATGACTCAAAACACAAACTATTTTGATAGCTCAAAACAGTTGAGTAAATCATCGATAATATCTTGAGGTTTTTCAAGTCCAATAGAGATACGAATAAGTCCGTCAGTAATTCCTAAATACTCTTTTTCACTATCTGAAAAATCTAGATAAATAGTACTTGCCATATGTAATCCAAGAGATCGACTATCACCAATATTTGCAGTTAATGTTAAAATTTTTGAACTATCTAAAAACTTATACGCTTTCTCTTTTGTCCCCATATCAATAGTTAGCATAGAACCACAACCATCTTTAAATGATCTTTTATATAAATCATTGTCTACATTTTCATCTAGTGATGGATGATTTACATTGATCCCTTCACTTTTAAGTATCTGTGCGATTATCTCACATGAAGTATTGATACGGTTATTTCGTAGCTCTAAAGTTTCTAGTCCTAAAAGAGTTTGATAACTACTATGCGCATTTGCACTCATTCCAAAATCTCGTAATGCTCTTTTTTTAGAACATCCTATAAGTGCTTTTCCTTTGAGTTTATTGATAAAAGGCTTTAAAAATTCATATCGTGCTGTATGAAATTTATCACTTTTCTTCACCTCATTATAGATAGCCACACCACCTAAAGCAGAAGCATTTCCACTGATAATTTTTGTTGTAGAATAGACAACAATATCAGCTCCACATTCAAATGGTCTTACAATCATAGGGGTAATAGTATTATCAACAATAAAAGCAACATTGTGTTTTGTAGCAATTTTTCCAATTGCTTCTAAATCAGGAAGTCGTAAACTTGGATTTCCAATCGATTCACAAAAAATGATTTTTGTTCTTGTAGTAATACTATTTTCTATAGTATCTAACTCATCTACATTTAAAAATTTTGTATTGATTCCAAATCGTGGTAGCGTTTGGGACATCAAAGCATATGATCCACCAAACAATCCTCCCACAGAAACAATCTCATCTCCAGAGGAACATAAACCCATGATTACCATCGTAATCGCACCCATTCCAGAGCTTGTAGCAACAGCACCTATTCCACCCTCCATACTTGCTAATTGTTGTTCAAGTTGTGAAGAGGTTGGATTTCCCATTCTTGAGTATAATGGTAAAGCACATTTCCCAGAAAAAATATCTTCTGCCTCTTTAGAATTCTCATAAAAAAATGATGCTGATGATGTGATTGGTGTTGAGATTGCACGATTAAATGCTTGCATAGTTATTCCTTAGATATCAAATATCCCAAATAAAAACTATTTGAGATATTGAATTGTATATTTATATATGGTAGTTTGGTGCTTCGTTTGTGATAGTTACATCATGTACATGAGACTCTTTTAGTCCTGCACTTGTGATCTCTACAAATTCTGCATTTTCATGAAAAGTTGGTATATCTTTACTTCCTAAGTATCCCATAGAACTTCGCAGCCCACCTATAAACTGATGAATAATTTCAGCCATAAAACCTTTATAAGGAACCATACCTTCGATCCCTTCAGGTACTAGTTTATCTTGTGCTGTTCCTTCTTGAAAATATCTATCACTACTCCCCTTTGTCATAGCACCTAAACTTCCCATACCTCTATATGATTTAAATTTTCTTCCATGTGCTAAGATCACTTCACCTGGAGATTCTTCTGTTCCTGCTAATGCAGATCCCATCATCACACAACCAGCTCCTACAGCTAAAGCTTTTGCTACATCTCCAGAATATTTAATCCCACCATCAGCAATAATAGGTATACCATATTTTGCTCCAACAGCTGCACACTCATCGATTGCAGAAATTTGTGGAACACCCACACCTGCTACGATTCTTGTTGTACAAATAGAACCAGGACCAATCCCTACTTTAACAGCATCGGCTCCAGCTTTTATCAAATCTTCAGTTGCTTCTGCAGTTGCAACATTTCCAGCTATGATGTCTACATCAAGTTCATCTTTGATCGCTTTTACTGTATCTAAAATACCTTTTGAGTGACCATGAGCAGAATCTAAAACTAAAACATCAACACCAGCTTCTACCAATGCTTTTGCTCTATCCATTTGTCCTACACCAATTGCAGCACCTACAAGAAGTCTTCCTTGTGCATCTTTAATTGCATCTGGATATTCAACTACTTTATTGATATCTTTTATTGTAATAAGACCTTTTAAAATTCCTTTTGTATCTACAATAGGAAGTTTTTCAATCTTATTTTTATGCATAACTTCAGCTGCTTCTTCAAGTGTTGTACCATTTTTACCAGTAACAAGTGGCATTTTTGTCATCACTTGACCTGCTAATTGTGAAAAATCTTTAATAAATCTCATATCTCTATTTGTTAAAATTCCCAATAATACATTATTTTCATCAACAACAGGTACTCCAGATATTTTGTATTCTGTCATAAGGTTTTCTGCATACGCCAAAGTTTGATCAGGTTTTACAGAGATAGGATCAATAATCATACCACTTGTACTTTTTTTCACTTTTTTTACTTGCAACGCTTGTGTTGCTACATCCATATTTTTATGAATAATGCCAATACCACCAAGTCTAGCCATCGCAATTGCAGCTTCATATTCTGTTACAGTATCCATAGCAGCACTTACAAAAGGGATATTTAATGAGATATTTTGAGTAAGTTTTGTATGTAAACATACAGATTTAGGTAAAACCTCAGATTTTGCTGGTACTAATAGTACATCTTCAAATGTTAACGCTCTTTTTCTTATTTTCATTTTTTATCCCTTTATTTTGTATAATTTACTGATTTTTCAAGGCTTATTGCCCCATCAAATACTGTTTGTTCATCAAATGCTTTTCCAATAAGTTGTAGTCCTATTGGCATGCCATCATTATCTTTTGCTACTGGTAATGAAATAGCAGGTAAGCCTGCAAGGTTTACAGAGATAGTATAAATATCACTTAAATACATCTCTAAAGAAGTTTTAAAGCTTCCAAATTTTGGAGCAGTTGTAGGTGCTACTGGAGAAAGAATCAAATCGGCATCTTTAAAAATCTCTTCAAAATCATCTTTGATAAGATGTCTTACTTTTTGAGCTTTAATATAGTATGCATCATAATATCCTGAACTTAATACAAAAGAACCTAACATAATTCTTTTTTGTACCTCTTCTCCAAAACCTTCTGTTTTAGTATTAAGATATGTTTCAGATAAATTTTTACCCTCAACTCTATTTCCATATCGTATACCATCATATCTACTTAAGTTGGCACTCGCTTCCGCCGTTGCAACTACATAGTATGCCGATACATGTTTTTTTGTATCCATCATATTTTTATGGATGATTGTATGTCCAGCATCTTGAAGAGCCTGAACCGCAGTTTGGAAACCTTTTTTGATCTCATCACTTGCATCTTCAATAAAATTATCAATCACAGCAATAGTAAGTTTTCGAGAATCATTTAAGGCAGGGGCAACAGGTGTATAATCTCTATTTGCACTTGTAGAATCTTTTGGATCATACCCGCTAATAATATCATATAAAATAGCAGCATCTTCTACATTTTGTGTGATTGGTCCACACTGATCGAGTGAAGAGGAATACGCAGCAATACCATACCTTGAAACTCTTCCATAAGTTGGTTTCATACCCACACATCCACAATATGCAGCAGGTTGTCGAATACTTCCACCTGTATCTGTACCCAATGCAGCAACTGCTAATCCAGCAGCAACTGCAGCAGCACTTCCACCAGAACTTCCACCTGGAACTTTTGAGTGATCCATCGGATTTAAAGTTTTACCATAACAACTAGATTCAGTACTACTTCCCATAGCAAACTCATCCATATTTGTTCTACCAAAAGCACTCAGTCCTGATTTTTCTAGATTTTCAATTACTGTTGCGTTGTATGGAGCGGTATATCCTTTTAAAATATTACTACAGCAAGTTAAAGAACTTCCCAAGACATTGATGTTATCTTTAATCGCAATAGGAATACCAGGCGTAGCGCTTAATATTGGATTTGATGTTAGCTGTTCTATATAAGCACCTAAAGTTTTTTGTTCTTCTATTTTTGTGGTTATCTCTTTTCTTAATGATAAAATCTCTTCATCATTTAAGAGTAATGCTTCTTTTAAGGTTATCACTCTTGCTCCTAAATTAATTGTAAAATATTAGCTATTTTATCTAAAATTTACTAATAAGCTCTTTAATGTTAGAATGCAGTTTATGATTAAATTACTTTTTTTATTAACTGCTACAATTTTATTTTCCAATACTGATTTTGAAAACTCATTTATTACAAAATATGAATACGGAAAAATGCTCTATCAAAATCCTAGAGGGATCAGCTGTGTAAAATGTCACGGAGAGGATGCTAGAGGGAAAGAAATCGCAAATTTTACACATATCAGAAATAAGATTTCTTACAATTGTGTTATAGAGTCAAAAGATATTACAAATATATCCTACAAAGATTTTGCAAGTACACTTGACCCAAAAATAGAAAAACCTAAAAAAAAGTTCAAAAAAAATGAGATTTGCAAGAAACTTACATATGGCAATAGTATGCCCACTTACTTTCTCACAACACAAGAGTTAGACTCAATCTATTTCTATCTTCAAAATAAAGAAAAATACTAATAATATCATCAAAATTAAATATATATATTAACCATATATTATAGATAAACACCCATTTTTAGGCACTTCTCACATAGTTACGATTAAGTTATCACATAGTATACTCATCTTATATAAATAAAGATACAGGAAGATTACAATGGAGATTTCAACAGTGAAAAAGCTAGAAAAAGAAGCGATGAAAAGTAGTGGTTTTGATTTTGTCAGGTTAGGAATGGCACTCTTTTTTATGGTTGCTGTTTTAAGCTACAGTTTTTTAAGTACTGGAGGAATCCCAAATAATATGTTCTTAGCAATCGCTGCACTTTTTGGTGCGTATATGGCGATGAATATTGGAGCGAATGATGTAGCCAACAATGTAGGACCAGCTGTTGGTTCTCAAGCACTTACAATGGGTGGTGCAATTGTAATTGCTGCCGTATTTGAAGCAGCAGGAGCTTTAATTGCAGGTGGAGAAGTTGTTCAAACAATCAAAAATGGAATCATTGATATCTCAGCATTTGGTACACATACAGAATCATTTATCTGGGCAATGATGGCGGCTTTGCTCTCTGCTGCACTCTGGCTCAATATAGCAACCATGATGAAAGCTCCTGTTTCAACAACCCATTCTATTGTAGGTGGTGTTATGGGTGCTGGTATTGCTGCTGCTGGATTTAGTATCGTTTCGTGGAGTACAATGGGAAAAATTGCCCTTTCTTGGATCATCTCTCCTATCTTAGGTGGTATAATTGCAGCTGTTTTCTTATTTTCAATTAAAAAAACCATTGTTTTTAAGAAAGATAAAATAAAAGCTGCAACCAAATGGGTACCTGTTTTTGTTGGAATTATGTCTTGGGCATTTGTAACTTACCTAACACTTAAAGGATTAAAAAAGATCTGGCCAAATATAGTTGAAATATTTTCTTTTCTTCCTCAATCAAATGAACCATCATTTATGATTGCTTCTACTATGGGTATTATCGTTGCCATTATTGTCTACTTTTTTGTTTCAAAATCAATTGTTATTAAAGCAAAAAAAATAGACAATTCAAGAGGTGGCATTAATATGCTATTTACTATTCCACTTGTTTTTGCAGCTGCCCTACTTAGTTTTGCACATGGTGCAAATGATGTAGCCAATGCCATTGGACCACTAGCAGCTATCAATGATGCTGTGATGACAGGTGGAATCACAACAAACGCAGGTATTCCATTATGGGTTATGGCAGTAGGTGCCTTAGGTATTGCACTAGGTCTTGCTCTTTATGGTCCAAAACTTATTAGAACTGTAGGATCAGAGATCACTGAACTCGATCAAATGAGAGCATTTAGTGTTGCGATGGCTGCTTCTCTTACCGTTATTTTAGCATCTCAATTAGGTCTTCCTGTCTCTTCTACACATATCGCTGTTGGTGGTATTTTTGGTGTTGGTTTTTTACGAGAGTACCTTCAAGTAACAGAGAAAAAAGATATTATTGCCTTAGGACAAGTTGCCGTTGATGATGAAAAAAAAGTACTTAAAGCACTCAACTCAGAACTCAAAAATCTTGATGATAAAAAAGACAAGAAAAAAGATGACTACCAAAGAGTTGTAAGTTTATATCAAATGATTGATGAAGAAGAAGATAAAATAAAAGAGGTTAAAAAAGACCTCAAACAGGCACAAAAAGTACAGTATGTAAAAAGAGATGCGATTAAAAAGATAATTGCTGCTTGGGTGATTACTGTTCCTGCGGCTGCACTTTTATCAGCTGCTATTTACTTTATGATTCGAGGTATTGTTCTTTAAAGAACATACCTCAAATAGCTCTATAGTCTTAGCTACTTTAAACTATTCACAACTACCGCAATAGCAAACCCACCATCATGAGTGATACTTAACGATGATGATTTAATCT
>JBASAI010000103.1:0-2289 GCA_049650525.1 Arcobacteraceae bacterium | reverse complement strand
GTAAAATGAAGCTCATTATTTTCTACTAAATAGAGCGTTCCTCCATCGGCATTTGTCAAAGACTTCGCCTCTTCTACTATCATCTCCAATAAATTATTAAGATTATTTTCAGCTGATAATGCAGTTCCAACTTTAAGTAACTTATTTATCTTATCTTCATCTGATGTTTTTCTTTGTATAATTTTTCCAGATTCAAAAGAGATAATCTCTCCATCTTCCAAAATAGCATCTTTATTGATCCCTATTTCTAAAAGCTCATCTACTATCTCTTTTTTATAAAAAGGTTTTATATGATTTATATAAAGCGACAGATCATCTCTTTTTAAAAAGTTCATCTCTTCTTTTAAAAATTTTGCCGTGAGGTGCTTACTATCTGAAGCTACTTGAAACTGTTTATTTGGAAAGGATACATCAATTAGTAAAGCTTTTATATCTTTGTTTGAATTTATTAAATTCCAAAGGTCTGAATTTTTAAATGTATCACCAGAAAATACGATCGATCCTTCAAGTGATTTGATGATAAATCCACAAGTAGGTACAGTATGCACTGCAGGAATTGGTATCAGTGTAATATCATCTTCTATTTTATACTCTTTATAAAACTCAATTGGTATAAATTTTAATGATGGTGTTTTTGTTTTGACAAGATTAATATTACTAAAGTCTGGCCATATCTCCCAGTTGAAAAGATGTTTTTTGAGGCTTTCAATTGTTGAAGAAAGAGCGTATATTTTAAGAGGTATTTCTCTTTTAGCAAAAAAATTATCTATTAAAAAAGCACTATCGATGATATGATCTAAGTGCGAGTGAGATAAAAATATATTATTGATATACTGCGCATCTTCACCTAAACCTTGTATAATATTTCCAGCATCTATAAGAGTATTTTTAGATACTTGAATACAGGTCGTATTTGACTTTTCAGCTCGATTTCCTTGTGCTCCCAAAATTTTAATACCAACCATACACTCTCCCCAAAAATAAATATTCTCGCACATTATAGCGAGTTAGTATTATGATCACTCATTAAAGTTACTTGATAAGAATAATAGAGTAAAGGTATCTTTAAGGACAACTTAAGTAACATTCCAAACTTAAATTTTTATTACAAGGGATATACAGCTATGGCAAATCATAAATCAGCTGCAAAAAGAGCAAAACAAACTATCGTAAAAACTGAAAGAAACAGATTCTTTAAAGCAAGAATCAAAAATGTTACTAAAGCAGTTTTAGTTGCTATTGAAGCAAATGACAAAGAAACAGCAGCATCTGCAATGAAAGAAGCAAATAAATATTTACACCACTGTGTAAGTAAAAACATTCTTAAAAAAGAAACTGCTGCAAGAAGAGTAAGTAGACTACAAACTAAAGTTAACGCTTTATAAGACCACTTTCAATTTTTTGGATCAGCTAATATTTATTATTAGCTGATCCAACTTTCTTAAATTTTACAAATCTATCACTAGGTATTTTAATGTTACAAGACAAACTACAACGGTTCATCGTTAGATATAATGAGATAAATGACTTACTAGTATCGCCTGATATTTTAAATGATATTAAAAAAATGACAGACCTCTCAAAAGAACAATCAAATATTTCTAAAATAGTTGATGCTGCACATGAATACAATCAAATCATAACAGATATGGAAGAAAATAAACTCCTTTTAAATGATGCTGAGTTAGCTGATCTTGCAAAAGATGAACTCAAAGAACTTGAGATGCGAAAACCAGAACTAGAAGAAGAGATCAAAGTTTTACTTTTACCAAAAGATCCAAAAGATGATAGAAATATCTACATCGAGCTTCGTGCTGGTGCAGGTGGAGATGAAGCTGGACTTTTTGTTGCTGATATGTTCCGAACATATATCAAATATGCAGAAAATCAAGGTTGGAAAACTGAGATCATGAATAGTAGTGAATCTGAAGCTGGTGGATATAAAGAGATGGTTTTTCTTGTAAAAGGTGAATCAGTATACAGCAAGCTCAAATTTGAAGCAGGTGTACATAGAGTACAAAGAGTTCCTGCAACAGAAACACAAGGGAGAGTTCACACTTCTGCTATTACTGTGGCTGTTATCGCTGAAGTTGATGATGTAGAGATTGAGATCAGATCAGAAGATTTGAAAATCGATACTATGAGAGCGAGTGGAAATGGTGGACAATCTGTAAATACAACAGATAGTGCAATCAGAATCACGCACTTGCCATCTGGACTTGTTGTAACAAATCAAGATCAAAAATCGCAACATAAAAATAAAGATAAAGCGATGAAAGTTTTAAAAGC
>JBASAI010000102.1:0-8532 GCA_049650525.1 Arcobacteraceae bacterium | reverse complement strand
TGGTTTGTGTTTCAGATATTCATATGATTTTTCATAATAATGCACTGCTTGTTTATATTGTCCTTGAAGTTCTTCTAATCTAGCAATTGAGTTATAAAGTAGTGTTTTGTCAATATCATTATTTTCTTGTAATGAAATAAGTAAATCTTTTGCTTTTTTAATTTCTCCTTTATATTCATATAAAAAAGATTGAGATAATTTATAAGATAAAAGATTTACCCCTTTTAGATTTTTTTCATCTAATTTATTTAATGTCTCTTTTATTAGTTTTATATTTTCAAACTTTCCATAAATATTTAGTTTTAACAAAATAAATTTTGTTTTTTCCCCATTTATTGTTAATAAATATTTATTTTGTAAAGATGCCAAACTTTTAAATAAACTTTTAGAATCATTTTCAAATGTCAAATTATATTGGATTTGTAGAAAATCGTATTTAATTTTTGATGCATAAGAGATCAAAAGTGGTTTGTTTTTTATAAGTTTTTTTGATAAATCATAATTATAGTCATCAATTGCTTCATTGATTTTTTTGAAATATACTTTTTCCCAAGGATATAAGGCAAGAGAATTGAATAATAAGATAAATCCTATTAATAAAAAAATTATTAAAGGTGTAGTTTGTTTTAAATAATATGCTATGACTCCTAAAATAATAAATACAAATAACCAAACAAATCTATCACTTAAAATAAGCGCTTTATATTGCACGATTTTTTCAATAAGACTAACGGTATCATTCATCATTAATATCCTCTATTCTTTTATAACATATTCTATTTGCTCATATGCTAAGTTAGGATTGATAGAAGTAAGTGATTTTATAAGCTTTTCTCTAAATAGTACATCTTCAAAATCTATTTTATACTCAGGAGCATAGATATATTCAAAACCTTGTTTTTCTAATAGCTCTATTTCATTTTCTGTGATTTTATTCATAGTTTATTATCCTAATTTGAGTCAAAGACAACACTTCTTATATTTTTTACCACTACCGCAAGGGCATTTTTCATTTCTACCTATTTTTGCTTTACTACTTTTTATTTGTTCCACTACATGCTTACCCATATCTTTAGAATAATTCCATTCCTTGTTTGACATAACACCAAATCTAAATTTTTTATTGAGTGGATTAATACACAAGCCAAACCAATTATTTGCTTGTTGTTTATATTTTCTTAACTTACAATGTTCAAGAAGTTTTATGTATGCTTCATCATATTGTAAATCATTAGTATGTATCGTTAGACCTGCTGAGGCATCATCAAAGCCAACTGTAAAGTCATGACCTTTATTATCTTTTAAAAATAAATCAATGGTTTTTTGAATTCCTTCATTTATTTGAATAATTGCTTCTTCAGAAAGAGTTAATAAAAAGAAACCAATTTCAACTGCATAATTATCTTCGTGTTGTTTTATTTTATCAATAAAATTTCCCAATATCGTGCCATTAAACTTCGTTAGAATACCATCAGGTGTATCTTTACCAGGGATTCCTTTTTTTCTTACTAATAATGCTAAATCTAGATCGGATGATACATCATCGTCAATCATCATCATTGAAATGTCATCTTCTAAATATAAATTTCTTTTTAAATGATATGACAATATTGTTAGTTCACTTTGAGCCATGAACTTCTGAAATTGTGTTGTTCTTTTATTAAGATAACTTAAGAAATACAACGGATTATTTAACATTTCCACCATTACATCTAGTAAGAAAATATCCATTACAAAAGGTGGTTTTATGACATCTGTTTCCTCGTATTGTAAAAATTGTTGAGTTTGAAATGCTAGAGATGGATAGTGTTCGGATACAACACAAAATATATAAATTTCTTTAAAATCACTTCTAATTGATAACTTTTGATTTGATGAATCAATTAAATAATATTTTTTATTTTGAATGAACTTCGCACAATCATTACCTTGCTCATATGAATCTTGTATTGCTTTTTTAAAATCGTTTGCAAGTAATTTATCATTTCCTTTTCTTGCTCCTAATGTAAGCTTTTTAGATTTGGCTTGCAAAACAATTGCCCGATTTGCAAAAACTACTAAAACATCAATTTCTCCAATACGTTTTTTATTGTCATAAATATCTATATTCTGGAATACATTGTTTTTTCCAAATACTTTTGATAATGTTTCTGCTGAAAAGTCCTCTGTGAAATCACCTCTGTGTTTATTAGCTTTACTTTTATATATTGGATCTTCTAAAAACCAATAAAAAGGTGATTCATAAATTGCTTCTAATATTGCATAATGCTGAAATAGAATGTAAGTCTTTTTATCTTTTTGTATCAAAGGATGAGAGTTTACGGCATTGTAATCACCTAGCTCAACAAAGTTTTCATTTTTACTATTTGTAGTAAAAGAATTTAAAATATTAGTAATTATAGTAGGTTCAATGTTTGTTTTTTGTACTAGCTCATTTATTGTAAACTCAAATATACTTAGTAATTACCATTTCGATGGATGTAATTTTAAAAGTTTATTTTTAAAATCATTTACTTTATCTAATTGTAAATCTATGAATGCACTAATAACATATTGAATATCATCAACACTAAATCCTTTATTATCTTTAATCCACTTACTATCTTGATTGTATTTTTGAGGAAACAAATCTAAATATTGAAAGTCATATGCGGATTCAGCACTATAAAATATTGTTTCTTTTAGAATCTTAC
Source organism: Arcobacteraceae bacterium (assembly GCA_049650525.1). Classification (GTDB taxonomy): domain Bacteria; phylum Campylobacterota; class Campylobacteria; order Campylobacterales; family Arcobacteraceae; genus JAIOSF01. Next base: position 5,839 of record JBASAI010000102.1, on the reverse strand, counting down.
CTCTTGTGAAGGGATTTTCATTTTTTTCATTTTTGAGAATATCAAAAAAAATCTCATATGCAGGAGCATTTATAGCATCATGAAGCTCTTTTAGAAGTAAGTCTGTTTTATCAATGTAGGTTTGTAATGTTTCAGGATTAGGATTAGTATAATCAATTTCTTTTTTAACTAACAATCCTAATAAGGTTGATATTTCTGTTCTTATAAGTCTGTCATGTGAATATAGTTTTAGTAAATCTTCTACAGATGGTTCATCACCATCTGTTCTAAAAATATTATCTCTAAAACATAAATATGCAATAGCATGTATATAGCCAGAAGAAGTACATAACTCTTCAAGTTCAACAAGAACATCTTTTTCTGACTTAACTACTTTCATAATTCAACCTTAACTTCCCCACTCATAAGCTTAGGCAAAAGTGTATCTCTCATATTTTCAAGAGTTTTAATTTGTACAGAGTTTGCTTTAATTTTTGTAGGTATATCTTTAATACTTTCATTTAATTTATCAATAACTGCAATAGGTGGAATAGATATTTCATACTTTTCTAAATCTTTTGCTTGTACTCTTTGTCTACCAGTAGAACCTGTCATATTCCCCACTGCAAACTCTCTAAAATCCTCATTTCTTGCAATTAAATATGAAATAAACGGATGATAGTTTTCTTTCATTCTCATTACTATAAATTCTGTTGAACCCCATCCTATTTCATTCTCTTCTAAAAAATCCACATATGCAGTTTTACCGTTCTCTAAACTTGGAGTAATTCTAGCAAGGAGAGTATCTCCATTTTTAAACTTAGTTCCTGAGGTAAAAGCCCTACCATACCAATCTGCTACACTACTTTTAAATGTTTGAACATTGCCCATCTCTAAAAATGGATATATTTCACCTTTTTTTAACGAATGAGTCGGATTAAAATCCATTATTTCATCCAATGTTCCAACTTCCCACTCATCCTTAGCCTCTTCAGTAAACCATTGTCTAAAAAGTGTTTGTGCCAACTCTTCAAGGGTTTTGTTTTGGCGGTGGAGAAGGTCGATTTTATCATCAAGGGAGCTTAAAACTTCTGCTATTGCTTTTTGTTCTTTATAACTAGGGACTATTATAGGCATTTCCTTCAGCACTGAAGCTTTAATTCCAAAAACTGTTGTTCCTGAAGCTCTTGAGTCTAATCTATATTGTCCTTCTTCTGATTGTAAAAAATATTTTAAATAAGCATTGTTTAAAATATTTTCTTTTCCTCTAATTAAAATTATTCTTTGTGCTAAAGCAACACTATCGTCTTTCAAAAGAGCAACTTCTCCTAGTGGTGCTTCTGTAGTTAATACGACATCATCAATATTTGGAAATCCTCTTGTCATAAAATTTTTATAAGTTTCTTCAGTAACAAATTCATTAGGCTCTAAAATAGTTCCATTTTTAACAATTTTTGCTGTAACAAGAGGAATTCCACTTGTGGTTTTTTGTGGTGTCTTACCTCGATAATCAATAAACTTTTCTACTACATCTTGTAAAATTACTTCTCTCCACCCACTAATCATCAAGTTGCTCCTCTATCTGCTCAAGACTTGGAAGTGATGATTTATACTCTTTTGGTAAGGTCTCCATTAGCTCATATTCACTTACACCAAGTGGTTTATTTATATCTTTTAGTGCATATTCTACGACTATATCATTTTTTGATTTACATATGAGTATCCCTATAGTTGGATTATCACTACTATCTTTTAGCTCACCATCAACTGCTGATGTATAAAAGCTAAGTTTTCCTGCAAACTCTGGTTTGAACTCAACCGCTTTTAGCTCTACTACCACATAACACTTTAGTTTGATATGGTAAAAAAGCAGATCGATCCTAAACTCTTCACCACCTACTTGTAACTTATACTGTTTACCAACATATGCAAAGCCACTTCCTAGCTCTAATAAAAACTTAGTTATATTTTCAATCAAGGAATCTTCTAGCTCTTTTTCTTGATAATCATTTGTAAGAGTTAAAAAGTCAAAGTTATATGGGTCTTTGGTAATCTCTTTTGCTAAGTCTGATTGAAGTGGTGGTAAAGTGGTTTCAAAGTTTGTGATAGCTTTACCATCTCTTGCATAAAGGTTTGTCTCTATTTGGTGGATAAGTACACTTCGACTGATACCATTTTTTATGCTGTTTTGTACATAATATAGGGCTTCTTCTATATTTTTACATTTAGATACTATGACAAAGTTATGCCCTAAAGGTATTAAAAACAGTTGCGGAACAACTTGTTCCATTTTTATCATTTCATTTGTGGAACAGCTTGTTCCACTATTTAAGTAAAATAGAACCCATCGTCTTACATATTGTAAATTAGACAAGGAAAAACCTTTTATATCAGGAAATTCACTACTTAAATCATGGCTCAATTGTTTTAAAAAACCACTCCCCCATTTGTACATTTCTTGTTTTTCAACTATTTCATTTCCAAGTTTCCAATAAAACTCAAGTAAAATACTATTTACCTGTATAGAAGCTTTTATTTGTAATTTTCTAAAATTTTGCTTTAGCTCCGTTAGCCACTGTCTATATTCTGTAGTGATAATCTTATTTTCTTTTTTATTCATCTATGATTACCTTGGCTAAGTTCTCATTTATCCTTTGATTGAGTGCAAGTTCGGCTTCCATCTGCTCTTTTAGTTCCGCTTGCAAGCTAGTAAATCTCTCTTTAAAATCAAACTCATCATCAACCTCTTCAAGTCCTACATATCGCCCAGGGGTAAGCACATAGTTTAAGTCTTTTACCGCGTCTTGCGTGGCTGATTTACAAAAACCTTTTATATCTTCATATCCACTATTCCCAGTTTTCCAGTCATGATATACTTTAGCTATATAGTCTGTATCATCAGAACTAAACTCTTTTGTTCTTCTGTTGATAAGTGCACCCATATTCCTTGAGTCTATAAAAAGTATATCTTTAGTAGTTCTTCCTCTTTTCATAAACCAAATAGTCGCTGGGATTTGAGTATTTAAAAATAGTTTTGCAGGCAGGTTCACAATACAGTCCACAAGGTTCGTTTCAATTAAAGCTTTTCTTATCTCCCCCTCATTTGAAGTGTTAGAGGTAAGGCTACCTTTTGCTAGTACAAATCCTGCTGTTCCAGTGGGAGCAAGATGATAAAGAAAATGTTGTATCCATCCATAATTTGCATTTCCCTCTGGTGGTGTACCATATTTCCATCTTCCATCATTTCGTAGTAGGTCACCGCTCCAGTCACTTACATTAAAAGGTGGGTTTGCGATGATAAAGTCTGCTTTTAAATCTTTGTGGGCATCATTTAGAAATGACCCTTCATTGTTCCATTTTACTTGTGAACTATCTATACCACGAATGGCAAGGTTCATCTTTGCTAATCGCCATGTGGTTTGGTTTGACTCTTGACCGTAGATAGATATATCGTTTATCTTTCCTTGGTGTTGGGTCACAAACTTTTCAGACTGCACAAACATACCGCCACTACCACAACAAGGGTCAAAAACTCTTCCTTTGTATGGCTCCAACATCTTTACAAGAAGCTCAACTACACTTTTTGGAGTATAGAACTGCCCACCTTGCTTACCCTCTGCAAGTGCAAACTCACCTAAAAAGTATTCAAACACATGACCAAGCACATCAGCACTTCTAGCTTTTGCATCTCCAAAGGCTATGTTTCCTATAAGGTCGATTAGACCTCCTAGAGATTTACTATCAAGATTATCTTTTGCAAATACTTTAGGAAGCACACCTTTTAAGGAGCTATTTTCTTTCTCTATGGCATCCATAGCCTCATCAACAATCTTTCCGATGTTTGGCAACTTAGCATTTGAGAGAAGAAATGACCATCTAGCAGTAGGTGGGACAAAAAAAACATTTTCAGCTTTGTACTCATCTTTATCTTCAGGGTCGGCACCCATCTCTTCTTCAGCTTTTAGTGAATTGTAAAGTTCAAGAAAACTATCAGAGATATATTTTAAAAACACAAGCCCCATCACCACATGCTTATACTCTGCGGCATCAATATTTTTTCGTAGTTTGTCTGCTGCTTTCCATAGTTGTTTTTCTATTGATTCTTCTTGTTTTACTTTTGCCATATTAGTATTTCCATATTATTAAAAATTATTTATATTTATATTAGCAAACATTTTATACTATATAGATTAATATATATACATTATAATTAAAAGCACTATCCCGCTATCCACTCTTATTCTTGTACTCTCTTTGAGAAATCAAATTAAAATTTAGTATCATTCCTATCAGGGCTATCTGACAGATTCTTAAGAGTATTAAAGCACGAAAATCCATAAAAGAATATCATTGTAAATAATATCTATATAGACTTTCCTTTGAAAGAAAAACAAAAAAGAAAAGACAACCTCTCAGAATTTTCAAAAAAACAAATAGAAAACGAATTTAAAAATGTAACTGGTATCACTTTATAATACTCTTGAATAGATCTGGAGTGAGCGAGCAGAGTTTGGCTTATAGGGTAAATCTTACGATGTTATCTATAGTCCAAACTATACTAAAACTTTATACCCATGGAATGAGTCTATCGTTCACTAAATTGTACTTTTATATACTAATACAATAAGGCTTCTTCGTGGGTAATGCGATCCGATATATCTATCATATCATTATAATTAGTGTCTATTGATGATTTTAATGTACAATAGGTTGCAGTAACTAGACTTAGAGAGAGTTGCCTTGAGTTTGGTTGAGAATCTAGTATCATACACTACGCCATATCTGTATATAGTCCGTGTGAGCAGAAAGATATACATATATCTTACCACCTCTTACATTCAACTGTTTCCAGCCTCTGTACAACCGCCTATATAAATATAGTTCGGTCTCCATTTTATTTGTTCAGCAAATGGCATTATTATAGGATACTTCTAACTAGAATTAGCCCTACAGTTACTTACTTCATCAGACGCGGAGAATTTTACGCCTATCATTTTTGACATTATTTTATCCTCAACATTCAAGTTGATTTTAAAATTTGAGAAAATTATTGATTTTTTGATAGTTTTACACTATAATTTGATTCTTATTTAATAGCTCTAGTGGTCGCCAAACTTTCTAAGGGCTATTGATATACCTCCACAAATAATCAAAACAAATCTATTCCCATTAAAAGAGAATTATTCATGAAGACTATGTAATTTTATTAGTAAATGATTAGATTGTGAAATTGGTAGTACAACAATCTAATAAATACTTAGAGCTTGATAGTTTACCGAGCGATAAACATATCAAACAGATTGTTGCCTACCAAGCTCTAAATATTTATAGAGTTAGTTTAGCTATTTAAATAAGGGATGTACATAAAGAAGTTTTTTGTTCATTTAAATAATGATGATAAATCTATTATCATCTTAATAAATATTTTATGAGTGTTTTTAAGAAGTGTAGTTTTTTTTGCTTATATTGAAAAATTAGTAAGAAAAATTTTGTAAAATGGGATATTTCGTAAATAAAATAGTATTTCATCAAGTTGTTAGAATATGGAAAGTAAGAAATTTTTTATATACAAATGTAAAATCATTGTATTAAAAAAATATAGTTGTATATAAAATGTATTAAAAATAAAAAATTTGTATTTTTAAAATATTTCTTTAAAAGTCTTGTAATGCTAGTATTTATGGGGATTTTGAATGGCTCCGGCACCTGGGATCGAACCAGGGACCAAATGATTAACAGTCATCTACTCTACCGCTGAGCTATGCCGGAACTTGTAAGTTAAAAAGTGTTTATCTTTTTAAGTGGCAGAATTATAGTATCTTTTTTTAGTTTTGTCAATTAAATCTAGCTTAAATTTTAT
>JBASAI010000101.1:0-11303 GCA_049650525.1 Arcobacteraceae bacterium | reverse complement strand
ATTGCGATCCATTTTACCATCTTACATTACCTCCTTTGCATTTATTCCAAGTACTTTTAGTCCTGTTCGTATAGATAAAGCTACCATACTTAATACTTTTAAATATTGGTTTTGCTCATCGAGTCCTATGATTCTATGTTCGTTATAAAACTTATGAGTCATTGCACTAAGCCCGTGTAAATAATCAGTGATTTTTTGCATATCTCTTTTATCAAATGCTTCATTTAAAACTGTGCTTAAAAGTAGGGCTTCATATACTAAATCTTTTGCATCTTGATTTACATCTTCAATGCTTGAATTTTTTACATCTTCTACACTTAACTCTGCTTTTTTAAATAACTGATTGATTCTAGCGTGTGCATAATTAATATAAAATACAGGATTTGAACTATCATTATTTTTTAATAAATCAATATCAAATTCAAGATGAGTATCACTTTTTTTCGTTAAAAATACAAATCGTAAACTATCAGCACCAATCTCCTCAACGATATCACTCATCAAGATCACAGTTCCAGCTCGCTTACTCATTTTGTATGGCTGTCCACCTTGAAGTAGGGCTACCATTTGAGAAAGTAAAATCTCCAGTTTTGAAGAATCATTTCCTAGAAACTCTATAGCTGCGTTTACTCTTTTGATATATCCGTGGTGATCTGCACCCCAAATATTTATATATCTATCAAATTTTCTATCGTATTTATCTTTATGATAAATGATATCACCTGCTAGATATGTAGGAATTCCATTTTCTCGTACAACAACTCTATCACTATCATCACCGTGATCAGTTGAACGGATAAAGTCTTTACCATCTTTATTGTAAATACTTCCATTTGCTTCTAAAACTGCTTTTGTTGAAGCCCAGTTTGTATACAAAGATTTTTCACTTACAAAGTTATCAAATGTCACGCCTAAATCAGACATATCTTTTTTGATGATCTCTAAAACTTCATCTTTTGCAAACAGTGCTAACTCTTCAGATTTTGATTCATCATCAAAAACATCTTTGCCATAAATATCGATACATTTTTGAGCTATATCTACAAGATATTCACCTCGATAAAACTGTTCTGGGTAGTCCACTTCTTCTTTAAAGATAAATTCTTTTGCAGCAAGATTCAGTGATGTTGCCAAAAGTTGCATCTGAGCACCTGCATCATTTACATAATACTCACTTGCGATATCATATCCCAAATACTTTCCAACTTTTAGTAAAGCATCACCAAAAACAGCACCTCTTGCATGTCCTATATGTAAAGGTCCTGTAGGGTTTGCACTTACAAACTCTAAAAGAATCTTTTCATTTTTCGACTCACCTTTAGCAAACTCTTCTTGCAATGCTAACGCTTCATCGATTTTTGATGTTAGGAACTCGTTTGATAACTTAAAATTTACAAAACCTTTGACAGCTGTAACACTTTCAAATATCTTACTATGCGCAAATTTAGTTGCTATCTCTTCAGCGATCATCATAGGGTTTTTTCGTAATTCTTTTGCTAAAGAAAAAGCAACAGGAGTTGCAAAATGCCCTAAAGTGATATCTTTGGGTTTCTCAAGAACGATCTCTTTTTCTAATACTTCTTCTATATATTTTTTAACTGTATTTTGCACTTATATCTCTTATTTTTTATACTGTAGTTTTAGTATCAGAGTCTTTAGTTGTAGTTTTTGATTCTTCAACTTTGTCATCTTCTATTTTTTTATCATTTGTAGCCATTGTTGTTGGTTCATCTTCTTTGATAGCACCTTTAAAGTTCTTGATCCCTTGACCCAAACCTTTTGCTAACTCAGGAATCTTTTTTCCTCCAAATAACAACACAACAACTGCAACAATAGCAAATAGTTCAATTCCACCAGGCATACCCATAATAAATCCTTCAGTAAATAATTTTAAATGATTATACTAAATAAACTCTTAACCATTGATATAATAAAATACTCCATAATAAATAAAATCAAATCACAAGATAGGAAAATATATGAAATTTACAGCACCGTTAAAATCTAATAGTATAAAAATTATGCTTTTAGGTTCAGGAGAACTAGGCAAAGAAGTAGTAATCGAAGCTCAACGATTGGGTGCTGAGACCATTGCTGTGGATAGTTATGCAAATGCTCCTGCACATCTTGTGGCAAATAAAAGTTATGTAGTTGATATGAAAAATGAAGATCAAATACTTGATATCATCAGAAGAGAAAAGCCTGATTTTATCTTGCCTGAAGTGGAAGCAATCTCTATATCTGCTTTATTTAAAGCTGAAGATGAAGGATTTCATATCATACCAAATGCAGAAGCTGTAAACAAAACAATGAATAGAAAAAATATTAGAGTTTTTGCATGTGAAGAGTTGAAACTTCCAGCTTCAAAATATGAATTTGTAACTACTTTAGAAGGTTTGCAAAAAGCTGCAAATACTATTGGATTTCCTTGTGTTATAAAACCTGTGATGTCTAGCTCTGGTCATGGACAAACTATCGCTAAAAGTGCTGATGATCTTCAAAACTCATGGGAAGTTGCAAAAGAGGCTAGGGGTGATGCAAGTGAGCTTATCGTTGAAGAGTTTATCTCTTTTGATTATGAGATCACAATGCTTACAGCTCGCAATGAAACAGGAACAACATTTTGTGAACCTATTGGTCATATTCAAAAAGATGGAGACTATATCTTCTCTTGGCAACCTATGAATATGTCCCAAACTGCAAAACAAAAAGCGATTGCCGTAGCACAAAAGATTACAGATGGTTTAGGTGGGCGAGGTATTTTTGGTGTTGAGTTGTTTGTAAAAGGTGATGAAGTTTATTTTTCTGAAGTAAGTCCACGACCACACGATACAGGAATGGTAACGATGATAACACAATCTCAAACACAATTTGCACTTCATATACGAGCTGTATTAGGATTGCCACTTGATTATATCACTTATGGAGCGGGTGCAAGTGCAGCTTACAAATCTACAACAGATACATTTACGCCAGAACTTACAATAGATCCAAGTATCTTTACAGCGCATTCATTTGTGCGAATATTTGGGAAACCACAAACTTATTTGGGTAGAAGGATGGCTGTTGCTTTGTCATTTGATAAGGATAATAGTGAAACGGCATTAGCAAATGTAAAAGAGCTGATCAAAAAAATACATGAATAAAAGATTTTAAATTCTTTTATTCGTGACGCTTATTCAATTAAGCGTTTTCTTCTTTCATCTTCGAACATTTGTCTTCGCGTAATCTATCTAATGTAGTAAAAACAACATCTATATTTTTTTCAACTTCGTTTGTTACTCCAAAAATCTTTTCATTTTCTGCACCAGTTGCATAGAGTTCTGTTACTTCTTGAGTCATCTCATGTACATGTTTATGAGAATCTTTTAGTGTATCCCAATGCTCTGATTCGGTAAAGTCTGTATCACTTACACCATCAATCCATTTTCCAAGTCTACAGCTATGATGATCTGTTACAGTAAAATGATTATCGTGCTCACAATTTAAAAAATTCGTATTTTTAAAGTTAATATGATCTGCTTTTAAAGAACCAAAATCAAACAACAGATCCATATCACATACACCATTTTCAGCATTTTTCAAAAATGCCGTTCTTGTAATAGCCACTTCTAAGTTTTGGGCAAGTTGTTCATTATTATTTGCCATAACATTAATATTTCCAGCAACACTTGCATTTTCTTGTGTTACTCTATCAAGTTGATTTACGGTATCACTTATTTGCACCATTGCTATTTGCTGCTCTTTTGATGAACTTGCAACATCATTTATAAGTGTGATTGTAGAAGTAATATCTTTATCTAAAGTGTTATATCCAGCAATCATCTCTTCTGAAATGACTTGTCCCTCTTTTGTTTTTAACGCTGCTTTTTCCACTAGTGCTTTGATTTCATTTGCTGCTTCTGCACTTCTTGATGCAAGATTTCTTACCTCTTGTGCTACAACTGCAAAACCTTTTCCAGCTTCACCAGCAGTTGCAGCTTCTACAGCTGCATTTAATGAAAGAATATTTGTTTGAAATGCGATTTGATCAATGATCGTAATCGCATCATTGATAGCTGTTACTTGCTCAGTTATTTCGCTCATAGCTGTTGATGTTCTATTTGCTAGGACTGAACCATTGTTTGTTGATGTTGTTACATCTTTTGCTAGATCTGCCATTTGTATTGCACTATTACTACTTTGTTTGATGCTGGCTAAGATCTCTTCAATAGCAGCTGATGCTTCTTCTAGTCCTGCTGCTTGTGTATTTGATGAATTACTTAATGCTCCTGATGATTCATTGAGCTCTTTTGCAGATGCTAATAATGTTTTTGTTGTCATATCAACAATAGCAATAATACTAGAAATAGTTACCCCTGTATTTTTAGCTCCATTCATAATTGAAGCTATCTCACCTGTCACACCTTCGATTATTTTTACATCATAATCAAACTTTGCATTACTAAAGGCAACTAATACTTGAGATATACTATCAAGATTAAGTCGCATCCCATTTACAAGTTTATTGATTTCATCAGTTAAACTTTGCACTCTTGTTGAATTTGCTACAGATTTAATATTTGTATTTAAAAGTCCCGCATTTGCTCTACTAATAACCATCTTTGCTTCATCTATGGCTATTTGATCTTGTTGGATACCTGCTTCAATAGAGTTAAGATAGTTATTAAAACTTGTTACTACCTCTCCAATCTCATCATTATTTAACACCTCGATAGTTTTGGCATTCTTATCAGTGATGATATCATCTATTGAGTTTTGTAATTGTTTGATAGGTTTGAGAACGATTTTTTTCACAGTGATAATAGTTCCAATCAAAGTCAATAAAGTTGCCATTACTAATATAATCATCGCTAAATAGATTAAAAATTCTGTTTTATCAAGTGCGATATTTACAGTATCTATAGATCTTGCAATAATTGCAACTCCTAGTTTTTTTCCTGTAAAATCTGTCACTTCTACTGAAGTATAAAAATACTTCTTAGTCATCACTATTTTATCTTTGATGATTTGATCTATTTTTATACTTTTTAAATCATTAAAAAAAGTTTCATTCATAAAGTTTTGAGAGATGATATATTTATTTTGAAATACTTTATCTGGTGATGGCTCAACAATCTTATTTTCAATATCCATTAAAAGTATAAAACCTTCATTTGATTGATCAAATGTTTTTGCAACAGAATTTAATCCCTGAATAAACTCTAATGAACCTAAATGTTTTCCCTCATCAATAATAGGAACAACTGAACGTAAACTTAATCCTGCTTTTCCTACTTCATATCCATTTATTGGTTGTAAACTACTATTTACTTTGACAACACTTGCTCTAAATGAGCTTAAATCATCCCCATATTTATCAACTTTCCAGTTTCGTAAATATGATTTGTTGTCTGTTGTATGGATATGTATTTGTACATTTTTAAAAGATGTTCCATTTTTAAGGGTAGCATTTATATTATCTAAGCTATTTATAGCTAGAGCACGATTATCAGAAGATAATGCTTGTTTGATTTGTCCATCATTTGCTATTGAAAAAGCATTGGTAATACCGATATCTTTTTTAAAGCCAAAATATTCTTTATATGTAGAAGTAAGCTCTAGTTGTGTATTTTTGTAAACTTCGTCATCAATAGTTGATTTATAAGCGTTTAGTATAAAATACCCAACAAGCATAATAGTTACAGATATCAAAATTGATATCTGTACAAATCTCGCAGAAATTGTTTTTTGTTTCATCTTTAATCCTTACAATGACTTAACATAAGGTCATTATAACAAAGAATATCTAATAAAATTATTATTTTTTAAATACTCTCTTAAAGATGTTTTTTACATTTTTTGTATAATAATCAAAATTAAAACACTCTCTAATTTGCTCTTCAGTTAAAGAGTTTCTCAACTCTTCATCGGCAAGTAAGTGACCTAAGTATAATGACTCACCTTTTTCATTTGTAGATGGTTTTCCTTGTTGAATCTCTTCCCATACTTTCATCGCATTTCTTTGTACAATTCTATAAGCATCTTCTCTACTTACTCCTTGTAAAGGAAGCTCTAAAAGTACTCTTTGAGAAAATACAAGTCCACCGGTAAGGTTTAAGTTTTTCATCATATTTTCTGGCATAACTGTAAGATTTGCAATTACGCTATTCATTCTATGCAGCATAAAATCAGTAGTAATAAATGCATCAGGTAACCAAAATCTTTCATTTGAAGAGTGAGAAATATCTCTTTCGTGCCATAAAGCTACATTTTCCATAGCAGGTGCTGCAAATGATCGAATAGTTCGAGCTAACCCAGTGATATTTTCAGTTAAAATAGGATTTCTTTTGTGTGGCATAGCTGAAGATCCTTTTTGCCCTTTAGCAAAAAACTCCTCACACTCATATACTTCTGTTCTTTGAAGATGTCGCACCTGAACTGCAAATTTTTCAATTGAAGATGCCATTAAAGCTAAAGCAGTTGCAAGTCTTGCGTATCTGTCTCTATGAATTACTTGATTTGAACATGGTTCTGGTTTTAAACCAAGTTCTTTCATCGCATATTCTTCTAATTTTAAAGGAGCATGTGCAAAATTTCCCATAGCTCCAGAGATTTGACCAACAGAGATAACTTTTAAAGTCTCTTTTAAATTTTTAAGATGTCGTTTCATCTCATCATACCAAACAGCCAAAGTCAAACCAAAAGTGATAGGCTCACCGTGGATACCGTGACTTCGTCCTACCATAAGTGTATATTCATGCTCTTTTGCTCTTTTTTTGATAGATTTCATAAGCATTTTTACATCTTTAATTACAAGTTTTAAAGAGTCTCTCATTTGAAGTGCCACACCAGTATCAACCGCATCTGAGCTTGTCATACCATAGTGAAACCATCGTGATTCTTTCCCTAAAGATTCAGATACACTTGTATTAAAAGCGATCAAGTCATGTTTTGTCACTGCTTCAATCTCTTCAATTCTTTCTACAGAAAATGTAGCATTTTCTACAATCTTTTTACAATCTTCATCAGGGATAAGACCTAATTTATTCCAAGCTTTTACAGCTGCTTTTTCTACTTCTAACCAAGCTGCATATCGTGCGTGTTGTGTCCAGTTGTCACTCATCTCTTTTCTTGCGTATCTCTCTACCATTAAAAATCCCTCTTAAATATAAATTATCTTTTTTGTATTTTAGCTAAAAGTTACTTTTAAAGACTAAATTCGTTATAATGAGTATAATTAAAATACTACAACAAGGTCCTTATTTACTATGATTAGAAGAAACTTTACAGTACTTACACTCGTGATACTCTTACTTTCCTTTGCCTATTTTATTAACATAATACTCATAAACGATGATCAATATTCTCAAGCTATTTTCCATAATAAATTTAGCATTATAATATTATTTTTTTTATTAATGAGCTCCGTAATATTTTCTTTTATCTACTATAATAAACTTGCTACATCAGAAAGAGAATTGAGCAGATTTAGAAAAACCCTTGAAGATAGTGATAATATCATTGTAATCACTGATGAAAATGGAAAAATCAAATATGTCAATCATACATTCACTCAAATAACAGGATATACACCAGAGGAGGTTTTAGGAAAAGACCCGAAAATACTCAGTTCGGGGAAACAATCAAAAGAATTTTATAAAGAACTCAAAGAAACGATCTATTCAGGACACAAATGGAGTGGTGAATTTATAAATAAAAATAAAAATGGTACACTGAACCACGAACGGGCAACCATCACGCCAGTTTTTGATGAAAATAACAAAATAATCGAATTTGTTGCTATTAAATTAGATATTACAAAAGAAACTTTAGCACAAAAACAGTTGATCAAACGAGAGAAGCTTTTATTGGAACAGTCAAAAATGGCAGCACTTGGTGAGATGCTACATAACATAGCACATCAATGGAGACAGCCTTTATCAATCATCTCTACAGCTTCAACAGGACTTTTAGTAAAAAAAGAGATGAAAATGGAAACTACGGTAGAAGAAGATATAAGAACTCTCAATACCATCGCTAATGCAACACAAAATCTTTCAGAAACAATCAATGCTTTTAGTGACTTTTTTAACCCAAATGAATCAAAAATTAACTTTAAACTTCAAGAAGTATATAAAAAAACACTCAATATTGTACAACAAAGACTAAATGTTTTAGATATTGAGGTAATTGAAGATCTTGAAGATATCTCCATTACCAATTTAGATAATGAACTCGTACAAGTGATGATGAATTTACTTCATAATGCAAGAGATGCTTTAGAAACAACTCAAAATGAAAGAAAATTAATTTTTGTGACTATTAAAAAACAAGATAATAATGTAATTATCAGTATCAAAGATAATGCAGGTGGGATAAATGAATCTATTATAAATAAAATATTTGAACCATACTTTACAACAAAACATAAAGCCCAAGGTACTGGAATAGGACTTTACATGTGTCAAGAGATTGTCACTAAACATATGGGGGGAAGAATAACCGTAAGTAACAAGACATTCTCTTATGAAGGTAAAGAATATACTGGAGCAGAATTTAAGATAAAATTCCCACTCTCATAATCTTAGGCAAGTGTAATATTATCTTTTCCTGCAAACTCTTTTTTGTTTGTATCTGAAACAATCAGTTTTGCGATATCATCTGTCTCATGCGCAATAACATTTGTTTCTGATGCAATGTTTGCATTTCCTTGTGTTTGTTGATCAAGTGCTGCAACTGCTACATTTATTTGCTCGATTCCTGCTAGTTGCTCTTTTGATGAAACTTCAATATCTGATATAATCTGTACTGTTTCAGAGATACTTTCATTGAGATGTGTATATCCAGAGATCATCTCATCGGCTATTTTCTTTCCACTATTTGCTTTTAAACTTGCAGCCTCAACTAAAGCCTTGATCTCATTTGCAGCTTCTGCACTTCTTGAAGCTAGATTTCGTACCTCTTGCGCAACAACTGCGAATCCTTTTCCAGCTTCTCCCGCAGTTGCCGCTTCAACTGCTGCATTGAGACTTAAAATGTTTGTTTGAAATGCAATTTGATCGATAACATTAATCGCATCATTTATAGAAGTAACTTCTTCATTGATCTCATCCATAGCAATAGTCGTTTCAGAAGCTAATTTTTGTCCAGCATTAACAGCATTGGTTACAGCTGTTGCATGATGTGCCATTTTTACGATATTGTGTGTATTGCTAGAGATATTCGTAGTTACTTCTTCTAAAGCTGCTGCTGTTTGTTCTAAGGCTGAGGCAGCATTGGTTGAATTAAGATTGAGTATATTTACATTACTCAATAACATAGCTGAGCTATTTCCTAAAGTAAGTCCACTTTTTTTATTTTCGACAAGCATATTTGTAGTAGAAGCACCAAGTGCATTTACACCATTTGCTAATTCTAAAAGATGTCTGATTATTCCATCTGTACTCACTTTTTGTCTATAATCATATTCTTTGTATTGATTTAAAACAGTTAAAATACCTTCGATATTGTTTTCTAAATTTGTTCCCATTTGATTGAGCAATCGTGTTAATTCAGCCAGAGATTTATTTGATGTAGCTTTACTTACTCGTTGACTTAGATCACCTTTTCCAAATTCTGATAATACAACAATAGTATTTTCTATTACATCCCTATCCTCATCAATGCTTTCTTTTGTTTTTGTAATATTCTCATTTATTAGTTTTGACATTTTCCCTAATTCATCATCTTTTGAATCATCAAGATAATTTACAAAGTCAGATTCCTTATTTATATATTTAAAGAAACTAATGATTCCCTCTTCAAATCTTTCAAGTGGTTTATTAAATCCTTGAGTAATAATAGAACTTACAATCACAATTGAGACAATAATCATTATGATCAAAATAAGAACTGTTTGAGAAACAATCGAAGATACATACTCGTTGTTATTCATTTCCATTTGTTCAATTTGTTTATACACATCATCTACATAAATACCTGTCACAATTGTCCAGTTCAATTCTTCTATATATTTAGAATAAGCTATTTTTTTCAAAATTTGATCTGTATTTGGTTTTTGATAGTGATATGTTACAAACTTATCTGTAGCTGCATTTTCAATAAGAGCTCTTCTAAATGCAAAACCTTTGATATCTGGACTATTTATATCTGTTTTTGTATTATTTAATTTTGGATTTTCAGCATGAAATCCAAAATAATAATCATTTCCTTTTTTTTCATAAGCAAAAAAATATCCACTTTTATTTTCTAAATATCGTACTTTAGTAAGGATTGCAATGATTTCATTTTTTGCTTCTTCTATATTGCTAGTTCTTTCCAATACAGATGCAATAACATCATCTACAGTTGCTGTTTGGTTTTTAATCAGCTGTTCTTTTTCATATAGTATATCTTCTTCATAGGTCTTCAAAAGAGAATTACTGCTATTGGTTAGATTATTGAGCCCCATAATACTTAAAAATATCATAGCCAGTACCATTGGTAAAATTGCGATAGCAAGAATTTTTACTTTTAATGTCTTCATTACATTCCTTTTATATACTTATTCTTCATAATAAATACTTATAGTATAACATAAAAATAACATTTTAAATGCTAACATTTTATCAAAAATAATTAATTATTATATTTAAGTTTAAATAAGTAACAAGTATAATAAATCAGTGTCTTAACTGATAAGTGATATCTCCTGCGCCAACACCTATAATTAATCCATCTGATATAGTTCTAAAAGGTTTTCCATTTTCATCATATAGTTCTATTTTACCATTCGTTGTAGCTATCTTTGTACAAAAAGTTGTATTGTAGTGTGCAAATTCCTTTTCAAAGTTTATCTCTTTTATCTCTTCTGCAACAGTCCAAACAGGAAGTATGATAAGCTCATCACACCCTTGAAAGCATTTTTTAAAAGCTTCGAGATTATCCATGGTTCTGCTGTATTTGTGAGGTTGCCAGATCACGATCTTTTTATCTAATTGTTTATAATTGTTGTATAGTTTTACAGACTCTAGTGTTGCTTTTATCTCTGTAGGATGATGTGCATAATCATCGATTACGATCAGGCTTTCACTTTTTTGTACGATATCAAATCGTTTTTTGATCCCTTTGTACTTTTGTAAATTCTCTTTTATCTGCTCGATACTCATCGTTTGTGATGCTGCTAATATTGCACACGACGCATCAAGTGCAATATGCACACCAAATCCCCACACTTCAAACTCACCAAAATCTTTGAGTGTAAACTTTGTATATGGCTCATCATCTTTTAAAATAAACTCTATATTATGAATATCTTTTGATGGATATAATTTAATTGAGCC
>JBASAI010000100.1:0-2282 GCA_049650525.1 Arcobacteraceae bacterium | reverse complement strand
TTTCTTCACCCTATTTAAAAATATTATTATCAAACTCTGTTTTTACTGTATTGTATACCTCTTCAATCTTAGCAGGATGAATACGAGCATCTTTAAGTAACAGCTCAATAGTTTTTGTTGAGATTGCTCTTCTATATAAATTAAAACTACTTACTGTTATCGTATTGGGAATATCACCGATGATGATATCTACACCTAAGCAAAACTCTAGTGCTTTGATGTTTCGTCCCTCTTTACCAATAATCTTCCCTTTTGCCTCTTCATCAGGCAATGGAATGTGATTGATTAATCTTTCAGCTGCAAACTCCCCTGCATATCTTGTCACTGCTGTTGATAAAATATTATTGATCTCTTTAGTAGAGTTTTCTTGTGCAAGCTTATACTCTTTTCTAAAAATAGAAGCGATCTCTTTACGGCTATTTTCTTTGACTTGTGCGATCATAAAATTTGTCGCTTCTGTTTTTGTTAATCCACTTGCATTTTCAAGTATCTTTTCAACATCTTTCATCTTTTTTTCATACACTTTTTTTTGTGATTCAAGACCATTTTTAAGTGCTTGTGTTTCTGATTTTGAGTTTACGATAGCTCTTTTATCTTTTTCTATTTTTTGTAACTCTTCATCTATTAAGTTTTCTAATTCTCGTTTTTTTGACTCCAACTCTTTTCGTGAAGTGTGAAACTCTCTATCATAGTCACGCCTTGCCTTGTGTTTTGCATCTTTTAAAATTGCTTGTGCTTCGTGCTCTATAACTTTTGATGTTGCTATAGCTTTTTCTGTATATATATCATATTTTGCTCTATTAAGTTTGTTAGTAATAACAACACTCAATACAACAGCAACAATCAATACAACAGAAAATAAAATAATTATTTCTATTTCCATCTTATTAACCTTTTACATTGTAATTATATAATCTGGCTTTATATCATGATCTGATGTTACGATCTGTTTTGAAAAACAAAGTTTGATTTGTGTAAAGATAGTAATAGGTTTTTGCTCTAATGTATCAAAAAATCTATCATACATCCCTGCTCCAAAACCTATTCTTCTACTTGTTTCATCTACTCCTACAATTGGAACTATGATCATATCAAGTTTGATTTTGTTGTTTCTAAAAGTTGAAAATCTGGGCTCTTTAATCCCAAACTTTTTTACTTCCAAAGGAAGTCTAAACTTCACAGGAATAAATGATTTTCCTTTCATAAAAGGAACATACACCTCAATATCTTTTCTTTTTCGTAATTTATTAATGATCGGCATCACATCCACTTCCATACTCAAAGGGATATAAAGCAATATTTTTTTAGGTTTGTGCAAATCTATTAGTTTTATAATTTGTGAACATATTTTTTTATTTTTTTTTATCTTTGCAAAACTACTAAAAAATCGTAATCTTTTTAAAGCTGATTTTCGAAAACTAGCTTTATCTATCAGTGACATATCTAAGCCTTTTTAGGATAAAATCCATAATACATTTTATCAGAAGGAACTAAAATTGAAGATTAAAAAAATTACTATGTTAAGCTTTTTATCACTATTACTTATAACAGGATGTGGAGAGAAAGAAACTACTGATGAAAGTTCATCGACTCAAACAAAAAAAGAAGTTGCACCACAATTTAACTTTACTACAGTTCTTGGTAAACCCATAACGATAACAGCAGAGCAAGAAGGATGGAAGTTTGCAGGGATAGAAAATAAAGTAGTTTTAGTAAACTTTTTTGGTACTTGGTGCCCTCCTTGTATAGCAGAGATTCCACATTTAAATAACATACGAAGTAAAGTCAATGAAGATTTTGAAATCCTATCTGTCGATATAGGTCCAAGAAGTGGTGGAGTTAATTCACAAGAACACCTAGAAGAATTCATTCAAAAACACAGTATAACATATCCAATCGTATCTGGTACAAATGCAAAAAAATTATTTGCAGCTGTTAGTGATCTCAATAAGTCTTCATCTGTTCCTTTTATGATATTATTTAATAAACAAGGTCAATATGTAAAATATTACATCGGTATGAAACCTGAAGAGATGCTATTTAATGACATTAATGCAACGATAAAGATGCAATAGTGTTCAGTATTTTTAAGAAAAAGCCTGATGTTTCTGAAGAACTTCCAGAAGAAATTGTAGAAAAGAATCAAGAGCAAAAAGGTTTTTTTTCAAAAGCCTTAGAAAAAACTGTTGGTAATCTCAAATCAATTATTCCAGAAAAAAAAGAAAAGCTAGAGTTTGATCTTATTGAAGAGATTTTAATCGAAGCTGATATGGAGTATGAAA
>JBASAI010000099.1:0-3832 GCA_049650525.1 Arcobacteraceae bacterium | reverse complement strand
CTGATGAAACAATTTATTGAAAAACTCGCTAAGATTGAAAATCTAGAGTTCGTAGATGCAAAAGTAGACAACTCTATTACTGATGTATCAGATAATCTTGAAGTATATTTACCAACTGGTGAAATAGATATGACACCAATCATTTCTAAACTGACAAGACAAAAAGAAAAACTAGAAAAAGAGATAATGAAACTAAACGGTATGTTATCAAATGAAAGATTTGTAGCCAATGCACCTGCTGTTGTTATCGCTGAAAACAAAGCAGGACTAGAAGCAGCTCAAGATAAACTAATAAAAGTGGAAAATGAACTTAACTCATTAATTTAGATGTAACATTTTCATAACCAAGATAAAAGCCTCATCTTTTAGATGGGGCTTTTTTATTGGATATAACATTTTCAATAAAAATATATTTTCTTTGTATATTACACATTTGTAAACAAAATAAGGAATATAAAGATGAATAACTCACCAAACGATTCAAAAAACTTATTAGCGCTCAATAAACCAAAAGGTTATATAGTCACACGATCTGACGAACGAGGACGAAAAACTGTTTATGATCTTTTACCCACTTGGGTTTTTGATGACCAATGGATGCCAATAGGACGCCTTGATTTAGAATCCAAGGGACTTTTGTTATTCACAAAAGATGGTAAAATAGGTAATGCCTTAACCAAGCCAGGTAATTGTGTGAAGATATATGAAATTTGGGTTAGAGGGCATGTGACAGATGACCATATTATTACAGCATTAAAAGGGATAGAAAGTCCACATGGTCTTCTGAAAGCACTTGTTGTAGAAAAAATAGGAAATGGTGGAGCTAAGACAAAACTTCGTGTTCAAATTGATGAAGGGAAAAATAGACATATCCGTCGTCTTTTCGGAGCTCTTAAAGATCCCAAATTTGGAACACCATTAAAAGTTTTGAGCTTAAGTCGTATTAATATTGGAAGTTTAACACTCAATATTGAAAGTGGTAAATGGCGTTATCTGTTGGAAGAAGAGGAGAAGAATCTGATGAGAAATCTTCTTTAATATTTTTTACTCTTCTATTAATTCTTCAACTACTAAGATAGTATTTAATTCTATCAGTTTGCCTATTGCTTGTTGAATATAAAAGTCTCGATTTTCAAGCTGAGTAATCGTTTTGATATTTATTTTTTCATATCTATCTAGTTTGTGATTACTTAAAAGTGCTTTTATCATTCTTTCGATAAATGCTTCATCTACATCATTTGGAGTCTCAATATTTTGGGGAAGTTCATCCAAAAATATTTGGTAGTATCTTTCGTTTTTAACAATATTTAAAAGATAGAGTAAAAACATCGGGAAAGATATCATTTTTTCTATCCATCTATTTAAAATGATCTCATGTAAAATCTTTACAGCTTCATCAGCTTCAAACTCAACAGCAAAAAGTATCTGTTCTGCGATTACAGTTGAGCGATCAAAATGTAGATTTAGAGTAAGATTATCAATTTGCCATTGATCGTCCATAAACGCTTGTAAAAAAGTTGTTGGATTTTTATGAACAACTTCTCGTATCAATTTTTTTACTTTTTTCTTATCATTTCGAGCTTTTTCTCTTAAAACTCTGTTTTTTTCATATTCTGTTCCATTGTAAAACTCAGCAAAACCATAGTACCCTACGCGCAAAAATTTTAGTATCTCAACACTTGAAAATATCACTTCTATATCAAGAGCTTCTTTTGTAAAATATGACCCAACATACTCATTTTCATCAAACAAGCAAAATCCCAATACATCTTCACTCAGAGTATATATACCTGATGTTACATCGATATTTTGAGTTTTTAAAGTATATGATTTATCAAGAGTGATAAGTGACAAGTTTAAAGTTTGTTCATCACTGGTTAAAGTGATGATTCTCGTTTTTGCATTATAGTTTGAGACGATTCCATGAATCGAGATACAGCAAAATGTATTCCATATTACATCATCATAAATTTTTCGCACACTGGATATCTCTTCTGTGTAATAAGGATAGTTTTTAAAACTAAAAAATTTATTCAAAGTAAATGATTCAAATATCGTCGACTTATCTCTAAGCATTTGAGTTTTTAACTCTGGCTGTGTGATAAAGTCTTCATGAAAAGAGGTAATAATCATCTGATTATTTTTAATATCATTTTCAGTAAGTCGATTCGTTTCATTTAAAAAAGTGATAGAATCATTTTTATCTCGTAAAAAAGTTCTATATTTAGGTTTGATTGTTTTTTCTATAAGCGTTACATTGAGCTGTTTTGTGAAGATTTTCCCATCTAGTTGTATTTTGATAGTATTTTTTCGATTAAGCAAAATATCATAACTTAAGTCGATATCATAAGTAAAATTTCCACTACTATCAAGATCATAAATCACCCCATCGCTATAAGACCATCGAACAATCGAAGCCTCTTTAGAAGCAGGAATATCGATCAGTTCATCCACTTGCCGTGCACTTACTGTCATATTGTTATATTTTAGATTGTATTGTAGAGGCTCCTCAAATGATAAAAAATCTGTTATCGCATACAATTCAAGATTATTTAGCCATTGTGGAGTTTTGATTTTTTGCTTAAAATTAAGACTCAATTGATATGCTTCACCGTCATCAGCTGTAAAGTTTGAATCTTTTGAAATACCAGTGATAAGATGAACATAGCCATTAAAATATTCATAAATATTCTCTTCATCACTAGAAACATCAAAATCAGAATCAATAAGCATCGAGTAATTTTTTGTTTCATCGAGTTTTGTATTGAGATCATCATACCATTGACCCTCTTCATCAAATACCAAAATATCATGATTGAAATCAAAAAGTACAAACTCTTCTTCATATTTTATTTCATCTTGTGTATCTTTTATCGATAGTATGATTTTACTATTTGTAGGCTCTTGTATCGTTATCAAATTTTCAAGAAAAAACTTTTGCGTCGTTTCATCGAATATTAATTTTGAAGCAAACTCTCCATCTACACATATATCATAGCTCTCATCAGTTAGGCGTAAACTCTCAAAATCATCACCATTGAGGATAAATTTAAGTTCATTATTTTCATAGCGTACCTGTTCTAAGAAAAAGTTATTTTCTATCTCATCTTCACTAATAAGTGTACTATGAAGTTGTACTTTACAAGCTTGTAATAGCTCTTCTAAATCAAGACTTTTAAACCATACATTATCTTGTAAAAAATGTATTGCTTCTTTTTGTGTGATGATACTTTGTTTATATCGTTGCAGTATTTTCCAACCACTATTAAAAGTGCTAGAAAAGTTTTCATGTGTTCTATTTGTGAGTTCGTTAACGATAGAATTTTTTGAATTTGAAGTCAACCAATAATTGATATGTGGAGCTCTTTTTAAAATACCCATTTGCAATAAAATAGTATCTGTAGGTTTTTCATTGTCATAGCCATCACGAAGATCAAATCTTTTCAGAGCATCTACAATCGCTTCATTTAAATAGACACTAGGCTCACTCTCTTCAAAATAATGATCAACAAAGAATGTGTTGTTATCTTCTTCAAACTCAAGCAAAGCATCTTCGATACCAACCCATAAACTATTGTAAGACAATTCAGATCTCAGTGTAGTTACAAAGGTAAGAAAAAATAATCCTAAAGCTTCTTTGGGAGTCACTTGTAAATTTTGTAACACTTCAAGATTGAGGGTATCTTGATCACATATATTCTCAGGTGTAAAATGAATCGAAAATAATGTTTCTTGTATCTCTTCTTTGATATCTTGGATATCTAATTCAACGACTGATTTCTTTTTCTGTGTTAGTTTTTCAACTCTTTGTATAATTTCTACTATGGTATCT
>JBASAI010000098.1:0-10421 GCA_049650525.1 Arcobacteraceae bacterium | reverse complement strand
ATAATACTTTTCAGAACAGTATCTAACTGTTGAACCTCATCGATTTTGTTCTCTTTTCTAAAAGTCTCTATTGTTTTGGCTATATTTTTATGAAGATCAAAATAGTTTTCTATAAGTTCCTCTTCGAGCATAAAAAAAACAGTATTGATAGCGTATTTTTTTTTCTCACGAAGCAGCATCAGATTTAACACACCGGTAGCACATCCCATCGCCACAGAAGATAATGCATAGCCTATATTTGCACTTTGAGGTGAAACTAGGATAGTGATAAAAAATAAAACAACAAAAAATAAAATATGGAAAGAAAATATTTTCACAAAAGGTGTCTTTTTTTTCTCTAAAGCATCTTCAACACTTGTAAGCAGTCGAGATACACTCTCATCAAAATTACTATTGAGTCCAGATACTTGAGACAATCCTTTTAAGATAACCTGATGATTTAAAAGCTTAAGTATCTGTTGTGACTTCATATTTGAAGCGAGTTCACCTAACTCTTCCATATAAGAAGCGATATCAGCATAACCTTTAGTGGCTTGTTGTTTTAAATCTATGTTTTTATAATCCAATTTTTATATCCTTGATTAATATATAAATGAATATTACTATTTTATTTATTTGAATTCTCTTTTAATATTTTTACAACATTGCAAATTGCCATTTTTTACTTGTGAAAATATATTTGAATTTACAGATTCTTAATATATAAATCATTTGCTAAAATAATTTATTTATAATATAATATGCGTATGAAGTATACGCATAAAGGATACACTATGACAATGGTATATAATAAAGAAGCTAAAAAGAAAAATACAAATTTGAGTATAAACTCTGATTTACTTCAAAAAGCAAAAGATAATAATATCAATCTTTCAAGTACTCTGGAAAAAACACTTGAGAATCAACTCAGAGATAAAGAGATTCAAAAATGGCAAGACTCAAATAAAGATGCAATAGAGAGCTATAATCTAGCCATAGAGAAACGCGGACTTTTTGGCAAAAATTTTGGAAGATTTTAATGAAACAATTTGATATATTTAAAAACCTAAATGATGACACTAATTCTTACATACCCTATTTTCTAATAGTACAACATGATATACTTTTTCATGTCACTTCTTGTGTTGTAGTGCCTCTTGTAATTGATATTAAGCCAAGTACACACCTTAATCCTATTTTTGAAATAGAAAATCAACAAGTAATAATGTCAACAACTGAAATAGTAGGAGTTCCCAGAAATATTTTAACTCAAAAAGTTTGTTCTTTAAAGCATAAAAGAGTTGAAATATTAAATGCAATAGACTTCATGATAACAGGATTTTAATCAAATGACACAAACACAATACAACGAAAAAGTAGAACTTCTAATATTATACTCAAAAGCATACTATGTAGAAGATAATCCAATAGCCACAGATGAAGAGTACGATAAACTTAACCGTGAGGTTTTAGCTTATGAAACTGAGCATCCAGAACATACTCATCCAAACACACCTACACAAAGAGTTGGTGGTGCGGTTTTAGAAGGTTTTGTAAAAGCGAAACATTTAAGTCGTATGTGGTCGCAAGAGGATATTTTCAATACTGAAGAATTAGAAGACTGGATAAAACGAGCTAGTAAAGTTGTAGATACACATACTATGACTTTTGTTTGTGAGCCGAAATTTGATGGGGCGAGTTTGAATATCATTTATGAAAATGGTGTTTTAAAGCAAGCTATTACTCGAGGTGATGGAACGATAGGTGAAGATGTGACTCAAAATGTCAAAACTATCCATTCTATCCCTTTATCTATTGACTATAAAGAGCTCATCGAGATTCGTGGGGAAATTGTGATCAAAAAAGATGACTTTGAGAAGATCAATCAACAACGACGCATAGACAACGAAGCACCATTTGCAAATCCACGAAATGCAGCAGCAGGAAGTCTAAGACAGCTTGATAGTGCCATAACAGCAAAAAGAAAACTTTTTTTTAATGTTTGGGGAATAGGTGAAAACTCACTTAACTTTGAAAAAAGTAGTGAGGCTATCTCATTTATACACTCACTTGGATTTGCAAAACCACCTATTCAGACACTTTGTAAAACTGTGCAAGAGATAGAAGATGTATATCACGAAATCATAGCAAAAAGAGAAAGTGTCTCTATGGGTCTTGATGGGATGGTTATCAAAATAGATGACTTACAATCTCAAAGCGACTTAGGATATACGGTTAAATTTCCACGATGGTCGTGTGCATATAAATTTCCAGCGGTTGAAAAAACAACAAAAGTTTTAAGTATCACTCTACAAGTTGGAAGAACTGGAGCCATCACCCCAGTAGCAAATGTCGTACCAACTCTTATCGATGGATCAACAGTAGCCAGAGCAACGCTACATAACTTTGATGAGATAAAAAGACTTGATCTCAAACTCAACGATGAAGTTATCATCATCAAAAGTGGCGATATCATCCCAAAAATTACTAAAGTGTTTACTGATCGTAGAGATGGAACACAGATCGACATCACACCTCCTACACATTGTCCAGAGTGTAATAGCGAACTATTAATAGAAGAGATACTTATCAAGTGTCAAAACCTTGACTGTCCTAGTCGAGTGGTAAATAGTATCATCTATTTTGCAAGTAAAAACTGTATGAATATAGAGGGATTAGGTATCAAAATCGTAGAGCTTTTAGTAAATAAAGAGAAAATAAAAGATGTTCTTGATCTATATAGTTTAAAGGTAAAAGATTTAGAGGGATTAGAAAGCTTCAAAGAGAAAAAGATAAACAATCTTTTATCAGCAATACAAAATACAAAAAATACAGAACTACATAGAGTAGTAAATGCTTTAGGGATAGAACATATAGGAGAAGTTGCAAGTAAACAAATATGTCTAGAATTTGGAGCAAATATCTTAGATGTAACTTTTGAACAACTAGAACAACTTGATGGCATAGGTGAACAAATGGCGAACTCTTTGTTGGAGTTTATAAGAGTAAATAGAAGTTTGATGGAAAAACTTTTTGAAATCATTGAGCCAGTTATTGAAGAAAAAGTTGAAATTGATGAAAATCCATTTAAAGATAAAACGATAGTGCTTACAGGAACTATGAGTGTAAGTCGTGGAGTAGTAAAAAAAGAGCTTGAAATACTTGGTGCTAAAGTATCTGGGTCGGTTTCCAAAAAGACTGACTATCTTATTTATGGGGAAGATGCTGGAAGTAAGTATGATAAAGCGATAAGTTTAGATGTGACTTGTCTGACTGAAACACAGATGAAAGAGATGCTTTAAAACTAAGCCAAAAAGAGTTATAATTTATTTAAAATAGAAAAAATTCAAGGAGAGAAAATGTATGATGTGATTATTATAGGTGGTGGAGCTGCTGGTTATGGTTGTGCTTTGACTTTAGCGTCAGTGGGAAATACTCAAGAATGGGCTAAAGATAAAAAATATATGATGATCGATGCAGGAAATAGTGATATCGAAAAAGCTCGATTTTATAATCTTGCAGGAGTTGATTTTGGAATAGCAGGCGATGAGCTTCTTTTTAAGATGCAAACACAACTACAAAACTATCACTCTTGTGAACTTGTAAACGATACTGTTACAAAACTAGAAACTATAGAGGGTGGATATAAAATAACTACTGCAAAGAACAGTTTCGAAGCTGCTATTGTTGTACTAGCAACTGGTATGCATAAGTTTGAGATCGATTGTGAGTTAGTTACTGTACAAGAACATCAAGATGTACTCAAAGCAAATAAAGTATCTTTAGAAAACAGAAATAATCAAATAGCCAATGGTCTTTATGTGGCAGGACTAGCAAGTGGAGCTAAAACTATGTTTGCTATAGCAAATGGTGAGGGTGCAAAAGTCGCTTGTGAGATATTTAAAGTATGGACAGGAAAATCAGCTGTAGCCCATGACAATCTCAAGAATTAAATCTATATTTATACTCATCACTGTGACAAGTTTGATTTTACTTGTTGCTGTGATATATAATGATTTTACTTTTAAAAGTAATCCTCTTTCTTCTCCCCTACTTCAAAAAATAGAGCAAAAGAAACTGTATCTACAAAGACTTTCACAAATCAAATACCAGATTGACTTAGATATCCCCGTAATCATTTCAGATCAAATACCTGACAATCTTTTTGGAGCAGCTCTGTATACCAAAACAAATGAGATACAAATCATACTTAATAAAAATAGGTTTCAAGAAAATGGCGAATATATGATAGAGTATGTTCTACCTCACGAATATGCACATGCTTTGATGTTTGCTTTTGGAGACTTTACAAAAGAAAATGCAGGACACTCACGAAAGTGGCAACAAATATGTTTAGCACTAGAAGGGAAGAAATGTGATCGCTATGTCAAAAATGATGATATTTTGTTTGGAAAAGTTCCTTATTTAAAATAATATAATATTTGATTACTAACTATTATTATTGTATACTATATAAATGAAGAGAAAAAATATATTTTTAACAAACGACGACGGCTGGGATGCAAAAGGCTTAGAAAAACTAATCATTGCACTTGAGCCTTTAGCAGAGCTTACGATTGTAGCACCTGCAACAGAAAAATCAGCATCTGCTCATAGCATGACACTTACTCGACCTATGAAAATGGTGAGTGTTGGTGATGATTTTTATAAGATGGATGATGGTACTCCTACTGATTGTGTTTTTATAGGACTCAATAATTTATTTGATGATGATAAAAGACCTGATCTTGTAATCAGTGGCATAAATGTAGGCTCAAATATGGGCGAAGATATCACTTACAGTGGAACAGTGGCAGGTGCTAGCGAAGCAGTACTGCAAGGAATACCTGGAATTGCTATAAGTCAAGTTTTTAACGACATAAATAAAGTAGATAAAAGTGCTTGGGAGTATGAGCTTGCTATCAAAACGATACATGATTTAGCAAAAAAGATACTTGAAGGTGATTTTCCACTTGAAGGACGAAAGCTTTTAAATGTAAATATTCCACCATGCCAACTCGATGAATGTAAAGGAATAAAGATAACAAAAGCAGGATACAGAGAGTATGGAAATGATTCACATAGACACAGAAACCCACGTGGTGAAGAGTTTTATTGGATAGGATTGCATCCACTTATTTGGCAAGCGGATGAAAGTAAAAGTTGTGATTTTGAAGCGATAAGAGAAAACTATGTTTCAATCACACCGATACAATTAGATATGACAAGTTACAACGATATAGATAAATTAAAAGGATGGATAACAAATGGCTAATTTTACAGAAGAATTAACAAAAGATATAAAAAAAATAGTAGGTATTTTAAAAGATGAAGAACAAATCATCGAGGTACTGAAAAGAAAACTTACAAAAAAAGAGTTTAAATACTATAAATTAAAAATTGCAAATAATGATGAAGCAACTATGTTAAAAGAGTTACAATGTGATCAAGAAAGATTTGAAGCTATACAAAAGCAAACAATTGTAAAATTGAACCAAGAAAAAATAAAAAAAGAATTGATTCTCTAATGCATAGTTTAAAAATAATTGCTTTATTTTTTATCGCATTATTATTATTTACTGGTTGTTCTCAGAAAATCGAGCAAAAAAAATATCTATCTTCTGCAAACTTTCAAAAAGTTTCTATGCAAGAGATAGATGGATTTGAAGAAGATAATCTTCCAAAAGCACTACAAGTCTTTATCAAAGATTGTAGGGCTTCAAAAAAAAATCCAAACCTCAAAGAAATTTGTAACAAAGCTTCTCACGATGAACATCAAGATGATCCAAAATCATTTTTTACAAACAACTTTACAGCATATCAGCTTATCTCTGATGAAGGTGATAAATCTGGGTTAATTACTGGATATTATGAGCCATTATTACACGGGAGTTATACTCAAACAAAAAGATATAAATATCCTGTATATGCTGTACCTTCAGACCTTATCACTGTTGATTTAAAAGATGTTTATCCATCATTATCAAACTATCGTTTAAGAGGAAAACTTAAAGGAAACAAACTTGTACCTTATGAATCAAGAGCAGATATTGAAGCTACTGATTACAGTAAAAATAAGCATCTCAAACCAATCTGTTATGTTGATAATAAAATCGATCTATTCTTTTTACAAATACAAGGAAGTGGTAAAATACAATTACCAAATAATGAGATTATAAATGTAGGCTATGGTGCTCAAAATGGTCATAAGTATTACAGCATAGGAAGAAAACTTATCGAGATGGGTGCAATTGAAAGAGAAAATGTTTCTCTCCAATCTATCAAAGAATGGCTCGAAGCAAATCCTGAACAAATAGATGAGATACTCAACTTAAACGAAAGCTACATATTTTTTACAAAAAATACTCAAACAGCGACAGGTAGTTTAGGAACAGAATTAACTGCAAATAGAAATATTGCAGTAGATAGAAGAAATGTTCCTCTTGGTTTTCCGGTATTTATCAATACTAGTAATCCCATTACAAATGAGCCTATCAATAAAATGATGATAGCAGCCGACACAGGTGGAGCAATCAAAGGTAAAATAAGAGCAGACTTCTTTTTTGGAAATGGTAATCACGCTAGAGAATTAGCAGGAAAAATGAAACAAGAAGGTAAGTTATTTATCTTTTTACCAAATGATATTATAAAAAACAAGGATCAGTAAATATGCATATTACGAATAAAATTTCAAATCTATTTCATAAATTTGCTACAAAAGAATTTCCTAGACCTATTCAAAACTTTATCAATAATGGATATGTGAATCTTTTAGGTTTGGATATGAGTGAATTTGAAAAACCAACTGCATACAAAACACTCAATAAAATGTTTACAAGAGAACTTCAAAAGACAAGAGAAATCGACACAAATGAACAGCACTTTATCAGTCCAGCTGATAGTTTTGTAACTGAATCTGGCCATATTGTTGATGAAACAGCTTGTCAAATAAAAGGGATGAGTTATAGCGTTAAAGAGCTTCTTACTCAAGAGATCGCTTATGATAATTTGGAAAAACTCAAAAATGGTGTATTTATGAACTTTTATTTAAGTCCAAAAGATTATCACCGTTATCATGCAAGTTTTGATTGTAAAGTAACAAAATTGATCCATGTCCCAGGAAAATTATATCCTGTAAACTTTACATATTTAAACAAACAGACAAATTTATTTATAGAAAATGAACGCGTTATTATGGAGTGTCAAACGAAGCAAGGGAAACTCTTTTATATGGTTTTCGTAGGAGCTTTAAATGTAGGGAAGATGGTATTTTCTTTTGAACCAAAAATCAATACTAACATAGATGCGATACATCCAATAGTGTATGAGTATGATGATTTACATATTCAAAAAGGTGATTGTTTAGGATATTTTGAGATGGGATCTACTGTACTATTATTTTGGGAAAAAGATATGGTGGATATTCAGAATATCATCAATACAAAAGTTCGATTTGGGGATTGTATCTCAACAATTGTTTAATTTCTAAAATTTTTGGGTATAATGCAAAAAATAGAGATATTAAAAAATAAATACAAAGGATAATATTTTATGGTTAAAATTGTAAATTTAAAAAAAACTTTTGGGTCTAGAGTTCTTTTTCAAGATATAAATCTTGCATTTGACTCAGGCAAAAGGTATGGTTTGATTGGTGCAAATGGTGCTGGTAAAACTACTTTTCTAAATATGCTAAGTGGAACAGAAGAGATTACAGATGGGGAAGTTCAAATACAAAATGGTAAAAAAGTAGGAGTACTTAGTCAAAATCAGTTTGCATATGAAGAGTTCACTCTAGCAGATACAGTTTTATATGGAAATAAAAGATTATATGATGCAATTAAGAAAAAAGAATCACTATATTTAGAAGAATACACAGATGAGATCGGTGAACAACTTGGTGAATTAGAGATGGTATGTTGTGAAGAAGATCCAACTTATGAATATGATGTAAAAATTACAAAGATTTTAGAATCTTTAGGATTTCCTTCTGAAATCCATGGTAACCTTATGAGTACTCTTACAGGTGGAGATAAATTTAAAGTTTTACTAGCGCAAGTTTTATATCCGAAACCTGATGTATTATTTTTAGATGAGCCTACAAATAACCTCGATATTGCAACTATTTCATGGCTTGAGAATCAACTCCAACATCATGATGGTACTATGGTAGTTATTTCACATGATAGACACTTTTTAAATGCTGTTTGTACAAATATCTTAGATGTCGACTTTAAAAAAATAAGAGAGTTCACCGGGACTTATGATGACTGGTATATAGCTTCTACAGTTATAGCAAAACAAGCATCAGTTGATAGAGATAAAAAAATCAAAGAAAAAGAAGAGCTTGAAGCATTTGTGAGAAGATTTAGTGCAAATGCATCAAAAGCAAAACAAGCAACATCAAGACAAAAACAACTTGATAAGATAGACATCTCTGCAATTGCAGTGAGTTCGAGAAGAGATCCTTCAATTGTTTTTCAACAAGAAAAACCAATCTCTAAAGAAGTTTTAGAATTTAAAGATATCACAAAATCTTATGATGGAGAAGTTGTACTTAAAGATTGTTCTTTGATGGTAGAGAAAAAAGATAAAATTGCTCTTATTGGACCAAATGGTGCTGGTAAAACAACACTTTGTAAAATTCTAATGGATGAAGTACAACCTGATTCTGGTGAAGTTAAATGGGGTGCAACAGCGCAAGTGAGTTATTTTCCTCAAAATAGTACAGATTTAATCAAAGGTGATACTACCTTATATGATTGGTTACGAGATTTTGATAGAGATGCT
Source organism: Arcobacteraceae bacterium (assembly GCA_049650525.1). Lineage (GTDB taxonomy): Bacteria > Campylobacterota > Campylobacteria > Campylobacterales > Arcobacteraceae > JAIOSF01. The sequence goes on along the minus strand of JBASAI010000098.1, from coordinate 1,655 downwards.
GATATTGGTGAAATTCGAAACTGTTTAGGGAGAATGCTTTTTAATGGGGAAGAACAAGAAAAATCAGTAATCAAATGTTCTGGTGGTGAAAAACACAGAATGATGCTCAGTAAAATCATGCTTGAAAAAAGAAACTTTTTACTTTTAGATGAGCCAACAAACCACCTAGACTTAGAAGCAATTATAGCACTAGGAGAAGGACTTTTAGCATATGAAGGTACGGTTATTTGTGTATCTCACGATAGAGAGCTCCTTGACGCATACGCAAACAGAATCATAGAGATCCAAGAAGATGGTTCTATAATAGATTTTGATGGTACCTACGAAGAGTTTTTGGAATCTAAAGAAGCATAAAAGATGAATGAGTTAATATTTGCTATAAGTTTTGCTTTCTTACTATTAGTCTTTTTAAAAAGACAAAAAATTGTCAACTTTTTAAGTTCCAATTTTGATATTCGTATAGGAAGTGAAGTTTTAGTATATGTATTAACTTTTTTCTTTATTATTTTAATTATGGCAGGAATGCTTCTTGATAATACTAAAGAAAAATATAGTCAAATTAGTGAAAACTATGACAATTTAAAGACAAAAGAAGAGAAACGACCGCACCGATATTTTGATGTTAATACTTACGATTAGCATTTAAAGAATAGATTAAGTAGTTATTGGATAAACTTCCAAATAATTTTACACTCAAGGAATATATAATGGCAAGAAGATGTATGATATCTGGAAAAGGCCCAATGTCTGGGAACAATGTAAGTCACGCTAAAAACAGAACTAAAAGAAAGTTTTTACCTAATTTAAGATCAGTAAGAATCAGTTTAGAAGATGGTACTTCTAGAAAGATCAAAATTTCTGCAAAAGAACTAAGAACTCTTAAAAAGAATTCATAATTTAACTAAGATGTTTTTATGAAAACCATAAGAAGCATCAAAAAAGCTTTGGGTTGGGAATATCAAGTTACCAAACCAGAGTTTAGCTTAGATAAAGAGATTTATTCTCAATTTAAACACTTTAGACTTCCCCTAATACTTTTACAATTTATAATGATGGTTGGTACCATTGGATATATGATCATTGATGATTTTCCATTGCTTGATGCATTGTATCAAACAGGAATCACTTTTACTACCGTTGGATTTGGTGAAGTAGGAGAAATTTCTCAAGCAGGAAGATTATTCACAATCACACTTATTATTTTTGGTTTTATGATATTTACATTATCTATTACTACTTTTATTCAAGTGATGGTACGAGGGAAATTTTTAGATTTATATAAGGAGCGAAATATGTTATATAAAATCGCAAGATTGAGAAATCATTTTGTAATATTTAATCATAACGAATATAGTATTCAACTAGCTGACCAATTTAAACAAAACCATATTCCATTTGTAATCGTTGATCCAAGAGAAGATATAGAACAAATTGCTATTGAATATAACTATCCTTACTATATCAAAGAGGAAACATATACTGAAAAAGCATTTTTAAAATCGCATCTTTCAAGTGCAAAAGGGGTGATTTCACTCTCAAAAAATATTGCAGATAGTATTACTATTATCGCATCTGTTCGGCTTTATGAAAAAGAGTTAGGTAGAAATAAGCCTTACTTGATCATTTGTAATGCCGAATCACAAAAAGATATAGAG
>JBASAI010000097.1:0-7512 GCA_049650525.1 Arcobacteraceae bacterium | reverse complement strand
GTACAGCTGAGACTGCTTGGATCATTTTAGGATTGATTATTTATAGTGCGGCTATTTGGATGTTCTTTTATATGAAAAGAGAATTGGAAAAAGTACAAAAATTGTCAGTAAAAATATAATAAATTATATTTTTACTTTTAAATTACTGTAATAAGTAAGGTATAAAAAATACAAAAACAGTTAATAAAGAGGCAATAATTCCTGTATAAAACTGTGATATACCAGTTTTATCAGGATTTTCTTTCATCTCTTTATAACTTTTATTATCTCTAAAAGCTATGCCAAACCCTCGAATAGATTGAAATACTCCGAGAAACATAATAAGCCAAGTTACCCAAGTCATCTCATCATAACTAAGAGTTATTGCATATATTAGTTCTTCCATTGAAGTCATATACTATTCTCCTGTGTAGAGTTGTCTAGGTCTTGCAATTTTCGCTTTTGGATCTTCTTTGTACTCTAACCATTGAGTAATCCATCCAACTGTTCTACCGATAACAAAGATTGGTGTAAACATAGATGTAGGAATTTTCAATGCTGTTAAAATAACACCAGAATAAAAATCAATATTTGGATATAATTTTCGAGATACAAAGTACTCATCATTTAAAGCAATATCTTCAATTTTACTAGCGATTTTCATCAGTTCTGAATCAAGTTGTAACTCATCTTTTAATTGGTTTTGTAACCCTCTTAAGATTTTTGCTCGTGGATCAAAGTTTTTATATACTCTATGTCCAAATCCCATAAGTCTAAATGGATCATTTCTATCTTTTGCTTTTGCGATATATTTATCAACATTATCAACACTTCCAATCATCTCTAATTGTCTGATAACTTGCTCATTTGCTCCACCATGTGCACTTCCCCATAAAGCAGAAATACCTGAACTAATAGCTACATAAGGGTGAGCATTTGTAGAAGCTACATTTCTTACTGTTGTTGTTGATGCATTTTGCTCATGATCTGCATGTAAAGAGAAGATTGCATCAAGTGCTTTTACTTCTACAGGAGAGATAGTATTTTCACCATCACTACCAATTTTCATCACACCACCTGGATATGCTCGCATCATATAGATAAAGTTTTCTGTAAAACTTCTATTTACATCTGGATAAATAAAAGGGATACCCATAGAATGTCTATATGAAAAAGCAGCAATTGTCGGCATTTTTGCAATAATTCTTGCAGCCATTTCTAAAGCTTCTTCGTCATTTTTAAGATCAATTGCTTCACCATAAAATACTGTAAGTGCAGCTACAGCTGAATTCATAATTGCCATTGGGTGTCCAGAAATTGGAAAAGAATTAAATAATCCTCTCATTCTTTCATGAATAAAAGATCTATGTCGTAATTCAAGATCAAAATTCTTTGCTTCTTCTGCTGTTGGTAATCTTTTCTTTAAAAGTAAATAACAAACCTCTAAGTATGAATGATTTTCTACTAATTCTTCGATATCCATACCTCTATGTCGTAACTCACCTTTATCTCCATCAATAAAAGTAATTGCTGACTTTGTACTTGCTGTTGAAGTATATCCTTGATCATATGTAAACATACCTGTTTGTGAGTAAAATGAAGAGATATCAACTACGCTTGGTCCTCTTGTACCATCGAGAATGTCAAATTCATATGATTTATTTGTTCTATTATCGGTCATTGTGAAAGTATTTTTCATTGTAATCCTTGTGAAATTTTGTTTATTGCTTGTTATAAAATTGTAAATAAGAGAATTAACCTATTTCAATCTTTATGCTAAATTGTATTTTACACAACTTAATTTAAATTTAAATTAATTTATTAGTAATACTTATATTTAATTAGCTTTTATTCCTATTATCATTGAGTTTATAATAGATGGTGATATTAATTTGATACACAGTTTCTGGATTTTATCACATCATCAAATTTATGAAATGTATCGTATTGTAACAATTTCTTTTTCATAAAAATATCGTGATAATTATTAAACAAATTTTCGCTATAATGAGAAATATATTACAATCAAAAGGAATAAGAATGGGATTAGGCGTAGGTATCGTAGGGCTTCCAAACATAGGTAAAAGTACAACTTTTAATGCTTTAACAAAAGCACAAAATGCAGAGGCACAAAACTATCCGTTTTGTACAATCGAACCCAATAAAGCAATAGTTCCAGTTCCAGATAAACGACTTGATGAGTTGGCAAAAATAGTTCATCCTGAGAAAATTCAGCATTCAACTATTGATTTTGTTGATATCGCGGGATTAGTAAAAGGTGCTTCAAAAGGAGAAGGTTTAGGAAATCAGTTTCTTTCAAACATCAGAGAAGTTGAAGTAATCCTACACATGGTGAGATGTTTTGAAGATCCAAACATCGTGCATGTAGAAGGTAACATCGATCCTATACGAGATCTTGAGATCATAGAAACAGAACTTATTTATGCAGATATCACTCAGCTTGATAAAAAAACTGATAGATTAAAAAAAGAAGCGAAGTTTGATAAAAAAGCAGCAGCAAAATTAGAAATTGCACAAGCTTTAGCACTACATCTTGATGCATTACACCCTGTAAAAACATTTGAAAATAGAGATGATGAAAACTTTGAAGAGCTTGATAAAGAGCTACGATTTTTATCAAATAAAGATGTAATTTATGGTGCAAATGTAGATGAAGATAGTTTAGTAGATGGAAACGACTTCGTAAAAAAACTTCAAGCACATGCTGACTCTGTTGGAGCTGATTTGATTATGTTGTGTGCAAAAATCGAAGAAGAGCTAGTAGGAATGGAAGATGATGAAGCCTTAGAGATGTTAAATGACCTTGGAGTTGCAGAATCAGGACTAGAAAAAATCATTCATAAAGCTTTTGATAAGCTCGGTCTTCAATCTTATTTTACAGCAGGTAAAGTAGAAGTGCGATCATGGACTATTCCAAAAGGCTGTACAGCACCAAAAGCTGCTGCTGTTATACACAATGACTTTGAAAAAGGTTTCATCAAAGCAGAAGTGATCGCCTATGAAGACTTCATTTCATTAGGTGGAGAAGCAAAAGCAAAAGAAGCAGGAAAACTAAAACTAGAAGGGAAAGACTACATCGTACAAGATGGAGATGTTATGCATTTTCGTTTTAATGTGTAGTGATATGGAAAAAGCTAAAACACTTTCTTAATATTAGTTTAATTCTAAAAGATATATAATAGTGTACAACTAAAAAAGGGGTACACTATGCAAATCAACACTAACGCTTACACACAAGCAAATGAAACAGCAGTACAAAACTCAAATTCACCACAATACAATCCTCCACAAAGTTCAAACAAAGAGGAACTCACACTAGAAGAGCAGATCAACAAATCAGCCGTAGAAGTATCACTTTCTATGAATGCGCAAATCATTTTATTTGCCATGGATGCACAAGAGCGTTCATCAAATAACACACAAGCTCAGAACTCTATCTTGAACTTTTTATCTGGGAAACAAACTGAAGGAGAATTATCTCTTCAAGATATTGGATATGAAGGTAAACCAATCACAGAGCTTTCAAAAGAAGAAGCGAGCGAGCTTGTAAGTGAAGATGGATTTTTTGGGGTAGTTCAGACATCTCAAAGAGTTGCAGGTTTTGTACTAGGTTTTTCTGGAGATAATTTAGAAATTTTAGAAAAAGGTCGAGAAGGAATTGTTCAAGGGTTTGAAGATGCCAAAAAAATGTGGGGAGGAGAACTTCCAGAGATCTCATACCAAACACAAGCAAGAACGCTAGAGCTCATCGATGCTAAAATAGCTGAACTCAAAGGTGAAACTGTACCCTCTGAAGAATCTGCCACAGAATAAAATTAACTTAAAATATTAAAGAGAACTATACAGTTATCTCTTTAATATCAGCGATCTGCTTAAATGAATTATACACAGCACAAATAAGATTTTTTCTATTTACTTTTATCTTTTCATCTTCATGATTTACAAATACATTATCAAAAAATGCATCAAGTTCTGGTTTGAGTTTAAAAAGTGCATCTAATTGCTCATCAAATGTAGTGTATACTTTTTGTGACACATCTCTGTATCTTGTATATAACACTTTTTCCTCTTCATCTTCAAGCAATGAATCATCTATGATTAATTCACTATTTTCATCTAAATCTTTTACTATATTTGCAACTCTTTTAAAAGTATCACTTACATTTTTAAAATCACTACTATTTACCAAAGGATTGAGTGCTTCTATTTTTAGGCTTGTATTGAAGATGTCTCCATTTGCGTTACTGTTTAAAACTGCTTTTATCACACTTGGATTTACTTTGTTGTAAAGTTTATAGAGTCTTTCATTTAAAAACTCTTTGAGTTGTGCCACTTCAAGATTTGGGTAGTTTACTTTTGAGAGTTCGATGATAGATGAGATATCGAGATTGAGTTTGTGTTCGATACAGATCTTATATATCCCAGCAGCTGCTCTTCTTAATGCAAATGGATCACGACTTCCTGTAGGGATCATCCCAACACTAAAAAGTCCCATAAGAGTATCAAGCTTATTACTAAGAGCAACAATACTCGAAAAAGTGTTTGTTGGCAAGGCACTTTGCTCACCATCTGGAAGATACTGTTCTTTTAAAGCAAGTGCCACAAGATCATCACGACCTTCTGCTTTTGCATAGTAGTATCCCATGATCCCTTGAAGATCTGTAAACTCATATACCATATCTGTGATAAGGTCTGCTTTACTGATCATCACAGCTTCAGCTAGAAGAGTTTTTTCATCAGTCATATCAAATGTATCTGCTATTATATTTGCTATTTTAAGCTCTCGCTCACACTTATCATACATAGAACCCAATCCATCTACAAAACTTACTTTTTTTAAGCCCTCGTTTTGTAAACCATTTTTGATATCATTGTTCCAAAAAAACATCCCGTCAGCCAGTCGTGGTCGAAGTACTTTTTCATTTCCTGCTATGATATGTGAAAAATCAGTTGTGTAAGAGTTTGATACTACGATAAACTTATTTGTGATTTTACCATCTTTATACACTGCAAAATATCGTTGATGCTCTTTCATCGATCCGATGATAACTTCTTCTGGAAGTGCTAAAAACTCTTCATCAAATCTTCCCAATTGAGCAGTAGGATACTCTGTGATCGCTACGATTTCTGCTAAGAGTTCTTCATCGATCTCTATAGTGATGTCATTGTCTTTTTGAATCTTTTCCATTTGATCTAAGATAAGTTTTTTTCTTTCATTTTGGTACAAAATAACACCATGTTTATCTAACTTACAAAAATAATCCCCAGCAAAATCAAAACTAAAAGGCTCATACGAAACCATTCTATGTCCAAAGCTAGATTTGGTTGATGGCATACCAAAAAGTTCACCCTCAACCAAATCATCTCCAAGTACGATACTCAAGCCTCGAATAGGTCTTATAAAACTATCTGTTCTACTTCCCCATCTCATCGATTTCCCAAAGTTCAGTGAACTCATAAACTCATTTACCATAGTATTTAAAAGCTCTTTTGCATTTTTACCTTTTATAGTACTTTTAAAGTATAAAAACTCTTGATTTCCTTTTGCTTTTGTTTCGATTTGCGAGAGTTCTACCCCACATTTTTTAGCAAAACCATGAGCAGCACCTGTTGGGTTGCCATCTTTGTAGGCGATATTTAGTGGTGCTCCCCATAGCTCTTGCTCTTTATCTTCTTGGATAGCTTGAAATTCTCTATGCCAAAAAACGAGTCTTCGTGGAGTATAATAAAAATGAAACTCACATAAAAAACCATTTGCCTCTAATATATCAGACCATTTTTTTTCGATATTTGGTAACTCTTTTAAAAATGGAATAGCTGGTAACTCTTCAACTGCAATCTCTATTAATAATGGTTTTATCATCTATTTATTTTCCTCTTTATTAGCTTTTTGTTCTGTTGGCTCTTCTGCTTTGATATCTGCATTTTGAGCATTTCTTTTTTCTATTTCATCTAGCTTATCTTGGTGTTTTTTCACTTGTGTTTCGTTCATTCCTCGTAGAAAAACGAACAGGAGGTATATAAAACCTCCCCATACTATTACACTTATTATCTCTTTCAATTGTTATGTTCTCAACTTTTTATTGTATTTTATACTTTATTTTATCCAAAGTTCACTTTGTAGATTATAATACCACTCAAAAAACCATAAGCAAATCTTACAAATTTTCGTGTATAATCATCATATCAAACGAAGGAAGTATCTATGAAAGAAACATTTAGGTTCACAAATTTACGACTTATTACTGATAATTATTCAGGCATCATTATAGATAATACTACTATTCCTGATGTATTAGAAGAATTTGAAGAAGAGCTTATTCAGATCATTGAAAATTTAGAAGATAAACGATTATTGTGGGTAAAAGTTCCCATAAATCGCTCAGATCTCATACCGATACTCACAAAATATGATTTCATTTTTCACCACTGTAATGAAAATGACATCACTCTTTTAAAAAAGCTTGTATTTAATCCGATCATCCCAACAGCTAGAAATCATACTTTAGGTGTTGGGGTTGTAGTGATCAATGAAAAGAATGAACTTTTAGTGATAAAAGAAAGAATAAATCCACACTACAAACTCCCAGGTGGACACATAGATGATGATGAAAATATCTCCACAGCAGTAGTAAGAGAAGTAAAAGAAGAAACAGGAATCGATGTCGAATTTTCCTCTATCATCGCACTTGGACATTTTAAACCACTGCAATTTGGAGAGTCAAATCTATATATAGGATGTAGAGCCAAAGCACTTTCAGACGAAGTGGATATTATCGATGAGATCGAGATATTAGAAGCTCGATGGATGGATCTAGATCTCTTTTTAAACTCAGATGAGATATATGAATTTAATAAAAAAATTGTTTTAAAAGCGATACAAAATGATGGTTTTAGACATGATCATCTTGATATATTTAAAGGGAAAAGTATAGACTATGAACTTTTCTTTTAAGTAAAGAGAAGTTTATCTCTTAAACGAGATGATAAACTCTGCACCTTTATAAGTTTTTCCTTTATATTCATATTTTTTATTTTGAGCTCGTATTGTTCCTCCTGATTTTTCAACGATCAGTTTTGACATGTAGAGTCCTATTCCTGTACCTTTTTGGTTTTCTTTTGTGGTAAATTTATATTCAAATAACCTTGGTAAATATTCTGCATCTATACCATTTCCATTGTCATATAATGAAATGATGATATTTGTATCATCTTGAACTATATCGATAAATATAAATTTTGTATCAAGATCAAGATTTTCTAAAACATCTCGTGCATTATTTAAAATATTCATAAAAACTTGAATAAGCTCATTTTCTAAACCAATTATCTCGATATCGGAATCATTGAGAATCACTTCAATATTTTTCTTTCTAAATCGTGAATGTAACAGGTTAATCGCTTTATTGATCGCTACAGAAAGATTGAAACATTTTTTAATTTTATCTTCTTTATAAAAGTTTCTAAAATCATCAATTGTATCAGAAAGGTATGTCACTGATTCACTTATAT
>JBASAI010000096.1:0-3496 GCA_049650525.1 Arcobacteraceae bacterium | reverse complement strand
GAACTAAACTTTGGATGAGTTTTTTTTATTGTATTTCGCGACAAATGATCACTTTGTTGATCCGTAGGAACTTGTGAAGATTTTGTGTGAGTATTGCTAGCTTCTTCCAAATATTCAATAAATGCATCTTCTAAATTATTTTTGTTTTTTGATAAAGTAAGGTTTTTAGGTGTATCACTTGCTAGAACTTTTCCTTGATGCATTAAGGATATTCTATCACATCTTTCACCTTCATTCATAAAATGTGTTGATACAAATATTGTTACGCTGTCATTTCGTGCTAGGTCTAGTAATAGTTCCCAAAAATTGTCCCTTGAGATAGGATCAACTCCTGAAGTTGGCTCATCAAGTATCAACATCTCTGGTTTGTGAATCACTGCAACTGCTAAAGATAGTCGTTGTCTTATCCCTAATGGTAAATCCTCCGCTAAAGTATATTCATATTGTTTTAAATGGAATCTTTGTAGCGTTTCTTCTATATATTGATCTATTATATTTTTGTCGATATGAAAGAGCTTTGCATGAAGTGTTATGTTTTCTAAAACAGTTAATTCTATGTAGAGTGAAAAACCTTGTGTCATATACCCCACTTTTTTTCTCATCTCCAAAGAGTTGTCATCTGAGAATTTTCCAAATAATTTTGCTTTACCCTTTGTCGGTTTTAAAAGTCCAGTAAGCATTTTCATAGTTGTTGTTTTTCCACAACCATTGGAACCTAAAAATCCAAATATTTCCCCTTTTTGTATTTTAAAACTCACATCATCCACTGCTGTGAAATCGCCAAATTTCATAGTGAGATTATCCGCTTCAATTGCATAGATAGTATTTTCATTTTTGATTTTTTCGGGAATGATAAATTTTTTATGACCTTTTCTTTTTTCTTGAGGTAAAAGTTCAATAAAAGCTTCATCAATAGTTTGTGTAGATGTCTTTTCTAATAATTCTTGTGGACTTCCCATAGCTAATATTTTTCCAGAATCCATAGCGATAATATGGTCATATGATTGAGCTTCTTCCATATAAGCAGTTGCTATTAAGACACTCATTTGAGTCATTCTTTGGCGTATACTTGCAATGAGATCCCAAAATTGTTTTCTTGAAAGTGGATCAACCCCTGTTGTTGGTTCATCAAGAATAAGAAGATCAGGATCATGTATAAGTGCACAACACAATCCTAGCTTTTGTTTCATTCCACCTGAAAGTTTTCCAGCTGGTCTATCTTTGAAAGGTGAAAGTCCTGTACTTTCTAAAAGTTCTAGTATCCGTTTTTTTCGTTCTTTTTTTTCTTGACCAAATAATCGTGCAAAAAACTCCACATTTTCATACACCGAGAGCGACATATAAAGATTTTTCCCCAAACCTTGTGGCATATAAGCGATTTGTGGACAGATTGATTCTCTAAATCTATCTTTTGTAATATCTCCACCTAAAACTTCAACAGAACCTGTCTGAACTTTTTTTACTCCTGATAAGAGGGCAAGCAGAGTAGATTTTCCTACTCCATCAGGACCAATAAATCCTATCATTTTACCAAGTGGTATCTCTAAAGTGATGTTATCTAAAGCAACTACACCATTATAGTTATGAGATAACCCAGCTACTTTAGCAATATAATCCATCTTATTTTACACTGTTTGTTTGTGTACTCTTTGGCAGATTATTTAAATTTTGCGGCCAAGGTGTTTGCGAGTTTAATCGTACATAAGCAACCCCTGGTAATCCTGTTTTTATTTTATCAAAATGTTCAGCGAGTAGGTCTGTATTTATTTTTACTTTTATACGAAACATCAGTTTTTCTCTCTCTGTTTGTGTTTCTATACTTTTTGGTGTAAATTGTGCTTGAGGAGAGACAAAAGTCACGGTTGCTGGAATGGCAATCTTTGGTAAGGCATCAAGGACAATTCGAGCATCTGAACCTATATTTACTAAACCAGCTTGAGAAGTAGGAAGAAAAATAGTCATATAAGTGTTCATCAGATCCAATGCTACTAACACTCTTCCTCCACTTCCAATGATCTCACCATTTTGTGAAATTTTATATAAAATACGACCTTTAATAGGAGAATAAAGATTGCTCTCATCTATTCTCACTTTGATAGTTTCTACTTGAGCTAAAGCTGCATTTATCGAGGCACTTGCACTAATAACCTGTGCTTTAGAAGCGAGTAACGCTGCTTGTGCTGACTGGAAAGTCATCTCATCTTTTTGCAGTTCGATAAGTGGAATACTTTTATTGTTATAAAGTTTTTTTGATCTATTATAATTGGTTGTTGCCAAGCGAAGTTCACTTTCTCTTTGACTAACTATTGCATTTGCATAGTTTTTACTTTGTTTTGCTTGTTCTACATAAGCTAAAGCTTCTTGGAATTTTGCATCTAACTCTTTTGTATCAAGTGTCGCTAATAACTGATCTTTTTCTACTATATCTCCCTCATCAACGCTAATATCCAATAATCTTCCTGCAAGTTTTGCAGAGATATCTACTTGTGTAGTTTCAATTCTTCCATTTCCTTGAGCAAATTCTTTTGGTAGCTCTTTTGGCTGAAGATAATTATACGCTAAATAAAAGCCAACAGCAACGATCAAAACGAGAAAATATACAAATATTTTTTTAAACTTATCAAACATAATCTTCCTTTATTAAATCAATAATAGTATCACTTCACTGATTAAATGCTTAAAAATATAGAACTTTTTTATTATGATAAGTATCTCAATAAGACAAAATATCTTGTTTTACTACTCACAGAATCTTTTAAAACTGAAGTTCAATAAAATTATAATATAATCCATATATATTTAAATGAAGATTTAAAATTATAATAAAATATATGGAGTTAAGATGAAAAAAGTAGCATTTATTTTCCCTGGTCAAGGGAGTCAAACTGTAGGTATGGGTAAAGATTTTTTTGAAAATAGTGAGATCGCAAAAGAGATGATTGCAAAAGCAAGTAATCGTTTAGGATTCAGTTTTGAAGATTTACTTTTTAATGAGAATGAAAACTTAGGAAAAACAGAGTTTACACAACCTGCTATATTATTAGTAAGTTGTATTGCACTTGCTGTATTTAAAGAAAAATGTGAGATTCAACCAGAGTTTGTTTTGGGACATTCATTGGGTGAGTTTTCTGCTTTAGTTGCAAGCGGTGCGATTGATTATCTTGATGCTGTTGAGTTAGTTCATAAAAGAGGGGTATTTATGAATGAAGCGTGTGCAGGTGCTGGTGCTGGTATGATGGCACTTGTTGGATTGACAGATGAAATTGTTGAAACTATCACAAAAGAACAAAGAGACTTAGGGAAAAAAGTTTGGGCTGCAAACTACAATATGGATGGACAAATTGTTGTTGCAGGGTTAAAAGCTGATCTTGAATCTTTAGTAGATACTTTTAAAGAAGCAGGAGCTAAAAGAGCACTTGTACTTGATATGAGCGTTGCGAGTCATTGTGAACTACTTCAAAGTGCTGTTGGAAAACTACAACCATATCTTGAAGAG
>JBASAI010000095.1:0-2151 GCA_049650525.1 Arcobacteraceae bacterium | reverse complement strand
TCAACTATTATCATTTTACATAAAGCATTTGCTAAAACGGTTTCTCTAGAGTACTTTTGAATATTTAAGACAAGCGTATTTGAATTTAATCTCTCTAATTCTAAAAGTTCATTTGTGAGCTCATCTATATGCTCTATAGATTTTTTGAGTATATTTTTATATTTACTATCTTCTATCATTTCTAAAGATATTTTTGCTTTTGATATTGGAGTTCTTAGTTCATGACTTATGTCACTTAAAAACTGTATTCTTGAGACGATAAGACTTTCTAAGTTTTCTGCCATAGTATTAAACTTAAGTATTACATCAGCTATCTCATCATTTGATTTTGATGTTTTTAGTCTTTTTGAATAGTCACCTGCTCCAAATTTATTGAGTCCCTTTGAGATAATTTTTAAAGGCTTTAATATGTTGATAATAATTAAAAACATCACAATTAAAATTGCAATATCTACGATGAAAAGATAGTTAAGATGCTCTTTTTGCTCGAGCTCTTTTTTTTGGGAGTTATTATATAAATAAAACTCATCATCAAGGTATTTCATAAAGAGTATATATTCACTGTTATCTTGTTTATATATCTGTATCTCACCAAATGAGATCTCTTGTTTATAAATAGATTGAAGATTTTTTGGAAGGTTTTGTTTCTTTATGATGTGATAATTGAGTTTTTTGATTGCTTTTTCTAAACTTATTAAATCCCCTTGTGTTAAGTAGTTAAAAAGCTCTTGAGAACTTTGGATATATATTTGTTTGTGTATCAGTTCTGTTTTTTCGTCATCTATTTTATTTGTTTGATACGATAAAAAAAGCATCAAGACTATACTTGCGCTAAATAAGGCTAATACTTTTGTAAAAATCGACATCTTTTATCCTATAAATTTATATCCAATACCCCAAATAGATTTTATATATTTAGCATTTTTGGAGTCATCAAATATTTTATTTCGTATATTACTTATATGCATATCTATTGCTCTATGTTTTATATTTGAGTATTCACTTCCTAAAAATGATGCTATAGATTCTCTTGAGAGTACTTTGTCTTGATTATTTAGAAGTAAAGAAAATATTTCGTATTCTATATTTGTAAGCTCTAAGATATGTTTTTCTTGAGTTATTTGTATCTTATTTTCATCTATTTCAAACTCACCTATTTTTTTTGTTACTTGTGTAACCGTATTTGTTACACGACGCAATATTGCATTCATTCGTATCACGAGCTCTTTTGGTTCATAAGGTTTGGCTAAATAATCATCTGCTCCATATTCAAAAGCAACAATTTTATCACCTAAATTACCCCTAGCACTAGATATAATAATAGGTATACCACTTATCTTTCTAATGCGTTTACATACATCAAATCCATCTAAATGAGGAAGCATAAGATCCAATACGACCAAAGAAAAATCGTGTTGAGTATCTAATACTTTTAAAGCTTCTTGTGGGTTTGCATATGAACTTACTTTAAAATCAAAGTTTTGAAGATAATCATGTAAAAGTTCTTGCATCTCTAAATCATCTTCGATTAACATTATATTCATTCTATCTCCCACTCATCTATATAATCTATAAATTTTTCTCTTTGATTTTCTGATAATATTTGATGAATTTTTTCTAAAAAACTTATCTCAATTTGTGATGCTTTTCCTGATATTTCTTGATTTATTTTATATAACTCTTCTATATCTAGAATATCCTCTTCAAAAATATCTTCTTTATCTTCCAGCTTCTTTTTTTTATATTTTTTGTATTTTTTTATATCGTGTCGATACTCTTTTAAAATATCTGTTATCTCTTCTTTTTGCTCATAAGTAAGATTTAGATATGTTAAGTCTTTACTATAATAGTGATGATATTTCTTTTTATAATCATCATCTGCAGAAAGAGAAAATGTTAGTAAAAGAAACAGTAAAATAAGTCTCATGCTATCCTCTTATATTTGGCATATTGATTAAATCATTTTCAATCAGTCCATTTTCTATATCGATGTGACACGCTTTACAGTTTGCTTTTGACTTGATTTTAACATTTGCAAAGATATCTTTATCTATATCGTCATGTTTTTTCTCCCAAAAAGGAGTTTTTGATATGGCTATTGTACTATTATTTCCTTTTAGACTTTTTAATATTTTTAAAGAAGCTTGATGG
>JBASAI010000094.1:0-1523 GCA_049650525.1 Arcobacteraceae bacterium | reverse complement strand
ATGCTAAACGAGTAAATAATGGTGAGAAAGAGATTGTCCTGACACAAAAAGAGTATGAACTTCTTTTATTTTTAGTGAAAAACAAAAATAAATCTATTTCAAATACACTTATAGAAGAACAGCTTTGGAATAACGAAGAGTATATAAATAGCAATGTAATTCAAGTAACTATTTATAATTTACGAAAAAAATTAGGGAAAGATTTTATAAAAAGTTCTCGAGGATTTGGATATAAAATTGAAGTTTAGATTTAAAAGTATCAAGACAAAAATACTATTTTATTTTGCTTCTATTACTATCTTTATTTTACTTTTATTTAATTTCTCTTTTTATCATTTTTTAGAACAAAACACAAAGCTTTCTATACAAAATACGCTTTACAATAAAGCAGTTTTTATCAACAATCAAATCATCTCAAATGTTCCCATCTCAGATCTTTTAAAACACAAAGAGTTAGAATCATTTGATATCGCTATTTTAAAAGAAGATAAATTACAGTATAAAAAGGAAAATGCTTTTTTTACCTCTTTGATCCCTTATATTGAAGAAGAAAAATCATTTTTTGTTTTTAAAAGAGCAGGGCAGCTTGATGGTTTATATATCTTTCGAATCAATCAGCCTTATAAAGGGGCAATATTATTTTATAAAAAAGGTTTAGAAGATGAGATCAGTTCTAAACTGCAAGAGGTAAAAGAGATCTTGTTTATTTTAGAACCTATTTTATTGCTTTTTCTTCTTTTTATAGTGAGTAAAATTACAGATAAAATCTTAAAACCTGTCAATAAAATCACACAAACCGCCAACAATATATATGTGACCGATTTCGCATCTGAAATACCCCAACCAAAATATGATGATGAGATTAAAGATCTTGTTGATTCTTTTAACTTTATGATAAATAGACTCAAAAGTGGAGTGGGTGTTTTAAATGAGTTTAATAGTGATGTATCTCATGAGCTAAAAACTCCCTTGACTGTAATCAAAAGTGAGATAGAGATCACGCTGAATAAACCAAGAGATACGCAATATTATGAAAAAACTTTACACACCATTGAGCAAGAGGCAAATCAGATTCAAATCATCGTAGATGATCTGCTTTTACTCACTAAATATACAAAAGAAAACATTAAACAGACATTTCAAGAGATATCCTTGGATTCATTATTGTTAGCTACAATTGGAAAGTTTCATTCTAAACTACAAAATAAAAATATCACACTTGATATCAAAAAGTTTGAATCGATTGACTTCCTTGGAAATCAAGTACTGATACAATCGATTTATTCAAATTTGATTGATAATGCTATTAAATATTCTCAAAATGATACGAACATATATATTTCACTTTATAAAGATAATCAAGTACATTTTATCATACAAGATGAAGGGATAGGGATCTCATCAGAGCATTTGGATAAAGTACAAAATAGGTTTTATAGAGTCGACGCTTCACGAAACAAAAAAATAAAAGGTTTTGGATTGGGATTGAGTATTGTATCAAATGGTGTAGAGCTACATGAAGG
>JBASAI010000093.1:0-4622 GCA_049650525.1 Arcobacteraceae bacterium | reverse complement strand
ATCAATACCCCCTCCATTATCTCGTATTTTTATAAGAACATTATTATTTTCAATTGAGGTTGTAATAAATACAAGCTTATTTTCTGAAGAGATATGATTTTCGTTTAATGCATCTTTTGCATTATTAAAAATATTTATTAAACATTGTATTATTTCATTTTCAAATCCATCTATAGTTATCTCTTCTTGAATATCTTTTATGATCTGAATATTATGTGTTTTAATAGACCCTTCTACTAAATTTAAAAAACTATCGATAGTATCCTTTACATTAAATACTCTTTTTTCTCTATCACCTTTGATAAAGTTTCTAAAGTCATCTATAGTTTTTGATAAGTATTGAGCATTTTCATTGATGGTGTTACAAGTATCAATAAGTTTCACATCATTTAACAATCCATATTCTTTTTGCACTACTATTCCTGTTGCTGCAGTTGATATAACAGATAAAGGTTGTCTCCATTGATGAGCAATGTTTCCGATCATTTCACCCATAGAAGCCATTTTTGATTGTGATTCAAGTTTTTTTAAATGAGTAATATCGATTAAACTAGTAGCCATAGCATTTATTCCTTTAAGCTTATGACTTCTAATTAAAGCAGGAAATTTCTCCTTACTTTTTTTGAGAATAACTGCTTCACAAGGATCATTATTGTCTAATAACATTCCTTGTTTTGATAAGTCAAGTGACTCCTCTGCTATAATATCTAATACATTAGTTCCAATAATATCATTTTTAGAATCTAATTCAAACATTATAAGAGCACTTTTATTGGCGTCTATACATATTCCTTTTTTAGATATCAATATCGCTTCAATTGTTGAGTCTATTAATTCTGTCATTTCATTTACTGATTTGTTTGAGATATATTGTTTATATAAAATAGCCAAAATTATTAATGAAAATAGTAGTAGAAATTTCCATAGCAAACTATAGTCAAACTCCTGTGCTACTTTTATTTCGATCCATTTCCCAATAATTGTTCTTTTGTTCTCTGGAGTGATTGAATTCAATGCTTTTTGCATTATTGAATTCAATAAAATTTCATCATTACGAGAAGCAGTACTAATCTCAACATCAAATTCTAATTTACCTGCAATTTTTAAATCAAACATAGAATACTTTTGTATTGCATATCCAATAGTTGGCATAGTCTCTATATAACCAAAAAGTTCTCCATCACTTACTCTTTCTAATCCTTCTTTTGTATTTTTAACATTCACAATTTGAATATCTAGGTTTCTATTTTTGAGAACCTCTACAAAAGCATAGCTTTTAACCATACCTATTTTTTTATTTGATAATGCGCTTGAATCTTTTATAAAAAGCTGATCATTTTTCGTCGCAACTACAAATGGTTCTTTAACATATGGCTTAGTAAAGTTCATATATTTTCTACGATTTGGTGTACTCATGGCAACAGGTAAAATATCACATTTCCTATCTTTTATATTTTGTAACGATTCAGACCATTCTTGTGTGGGGAAAAGCTCTATTGGAGTATCTATATATGTTGAAACTATTTTCATTAGATCAGCACCGATACCTTTATGATTCCCTTCCTTGTCAATCTGTTCAAATGGAAGCCAGTCTGGTAGCACACACATCAAAATCTTCTTTTTCTGTTTTAAATAAGTTCTTTCTTCTTTTGTGAGATTATTTTTAACTTGAGACTTGGATGAAGAAGTCATCCATTTTTCTTTTAGAGTCACTATTTCACTATACGATATAGCATAATCTACTTTTTCTAATATAGATTTCAATACACTATTCCCTTTAGAAACTGCCATAGGAAGTACAACTGTTGATTCTTCTAAATCATTTACTATAATAGTTTTAATATTTGTAAGCCAGTTTTTTTGAATATAATGGTCAAGAGCAGGTAAACTACCTATTACAGCATCAGCATTTCCTGAAGATACTGCCTCTACTCCATGATATGTTGAGTCTACTAAAAATAACGAATAATTAGGAAAATTATTCTTAAAATAAGTATGTATAAAAGAGTTTTTTGTAACTGCAGTAACATTATTTTCTAGATCTTTTATTGATTTAATATTACTGTTTTTATCTATTGCTATCCCTGTTATATATTTAATATGATTAAAATTTGTAAAGTCGAGATATTCTTCTCTATCTTTTGTTATTGCAACATGGGGAATTAAATCTATTTCTTTGTTTTTTAACATATTTAAGTATTCATCCCAGGACTTATTACTAATAAATTCTATATTTATACCTATATATTTCTGTAGTAATTTTAAATAATCAACAGTATACCCTTTTGGTTGTTCATTTTCATAAAAATTAAAAGGTGGGAATGTTGTTAGATTTGCAACTGTTAATGATTTTTTATTCTTTAAATATCTCTTTTCTTCATCTGTGAACATTATCTCATTTAGTTGATCCTCAAATACAAATTCGGCAAAATCAATTTGATTATGTAATAACCCCATGACATTATAAAGATCAGAAATTCTTTTGAGCTTATTCTTATTGATATTTCCTAATGTTTGAGTATTGTAAAAGGATAGTTTTTTTAATTCTTTTCCCTCAAAAATAAGTTCTTTTTTAGACAAATTTTGAGTGTTATATTTGTCATAAATTAATTGTGCACTTTCTTCTATATTTGAATATCCATACTCCCACCCTTTTAGAGATGCTTGTTTAAATGCTTTTACCAAATTAGGATCATTGGAAATCAGCTGTTGATTGGTATATAATAAATCACTATACATATCAAAACCGTATTCTTTTGGCTCAAATATATTGTAACCTATTCCTTTTTCTTGTAAAATAAATGGAGCTTTAGATATATATGCAGATATTACATCAGTTTTTTTTGTAATCAAATCATTTATATTATGAGTATGTTTTTGACAGTTTACATCACTTAATTTAATCTTTTGTGAAGTCAGCATTGCTTTTAATGATACTTCGCTTGCATCATCCATTGTTGACATTACTTTTTTATTTCTAAAATCAGAGAAAGAATTTATTTGTGATTCTTTTGTACTTAATAAAACTAGTGGACTTGTTTGAAAAAGAGCATATAAAGCAACAATATTCTTGTGGGAAGCTCTTTCTAATATCAAATTTTCTCTTCCAATAGCAAAGTCAATTGTATTATTATCTACTTCCTTTGGAATATCAATTCCAAATTGAAATGGTTTTATCTCCACATCCAAGCCAAGCTCTTTATAAAAACCTTTCTCTTTTGCGATATAGTATCCCGCAAACTGAAATTGATCAAACCAAGATAACTGTAAAGTGACTTTCTTCAATTCACTAGAAGCATTTAAAGTTTGAATAAATAGTAATAAAATGATTATTAGTTTAGCTAGATATTTCATAAGTAAAGTATACTATTATTATATTTAAAGTCATACTCATTTAGAATATTTAAGTGTTTTATATTTTAGTCGAGTTATTATGTTTTTTATCAGCTATTGTTTTTCTAATATTTCGGATCAAAAGTAGTAAAAAGAAAATTCCTATAAGTCCATTAATTAAAGCATTGATTAAGTTATCATCAGCATAAAAACTAAATGAAAGATACAAAAATATACCACTAATTATCAGGCACATTATTAATTTGCTTCAATATATTTTGTGCTAAAGTTCGAGAGAGTTCTTCTGATACTATTTGCTCGTATATATGATAAAGTGAATTATAGTCACTTTCTAGTTGAAGTTTCATTGATTCTTTGAAATAAGTGTCTTTTAATATTTGCTGTGTAATATCATTGCTATAATCATCAGAGTTTAAAAGATCTTTATCTTTATTTATAAAATCTTTTAGAGAGTGCATCAAAGCTCGACATCTAAGATGATAATCAAATTTATCTTCGAAGTCTTCTTCATAGCAATTATGTAATATAATTTCAAATATATTGGACAATGCAGTATCAATCTCAATAAGTAAATTGAGTTCTTTCAACTTCTTAACTGTTTCATCTATATCTTGTAGCGTTTCTAGGACATAGCTTCCTAAGCTTATTTGATAGTAAAGTTCATAGCGTGTAAGCATATCAATTATCGAGTCTCTTGTAAAATATTCTTGTATTGTTTCATTTAAATTCATAATTGTATTTTAGCTTTTTTTTCTTATTATTGATTTAGAGTATCTACGGATAATAGATTAAATCAAATTTTAGTACAATTTGCTATGAATACAAACAAAAAAGGAACTGTACCCAATATCTACTCTTCACCAAATGCAAGAATCTCTTTAATTTCATCTTCATTATCAATTACAGAAATATTTGTGTTTGCCATTAAAATATCAAGTCCATTTGATTGTAAATCTATAAATTCTTCAGCAGTTAACATCATCTCTTCATCATCTTCAACAGAAGCTGAACAGTATGGCATACTACCAAAGTCATAAAATTCATTATCTTTTACTTTTATTTTTGTTATACCTTCTACATTCGTAACTAGTTCCCACTCATCAGGTATCTGATAAGTCTCTTCGACTTGTATTTTAATAAATTGTGCCATGTTTAATTCTCCAAAATAATTTTAAGTAAATAGTATCAGAAAACAAATAGTTTATGGTTTAATACAAGGTATCTAAATTTAAGTTATCACTCCATACTGTGAAAAAATTAAATAATTT
>JBASAI010000092.1:0-2718 GCA_049650525.1 Arcobacteraceae bacterium | reverse complement strand
AAACCTTTTCCTGCTTCACCTGCAGTGGCTGCTTCAACAGCAGCATTGAGAGATAAAATATTTGTTTGAAATGCAATTTGATCTATCACGCTGATCGCATCACTAATAGAAGAAACTTCCGCTGTGATCGCATCCATTGAGAGTGCTGTTTGATTTGCTAGTTCTTTCCCATTTGAGGCAGAAGCTGTTACTGCCTCTGCAAGTACATTCATCTGCATTGTGTTTTGAGCATTTTTAGAGATAGTATTTGTTACTTCTTCGACAGCTGCTGCTGTTTGCTCTAGTGCTGCTGCTTGCGTATTTGATGAAGTACTTAATATATCAGAAGCATTTGTAAGTTCTTGTGATGCGAAATGTAACTTTGTATTTGCATTATCTATGAGTGATAACACTTCACTAATCGTATTTCCAGTCGCTTTAATTCCCAATAAAACAGAGGCTATTAATCCTGTAGTTCCATCTTTTTTTTGTATCGTATAGTCAAATTCTGAATTTCCATATGCTATGAGAATATTTGTAAATAAAGTGAGGTTTTCAGAGGTAGATTCAATCATTGCATTTAAAGAATCAACAAGTATATTGACACTTTGAGAGCTTGCTTTTCCATATACTTTTGTATTGAAAAGGCCAGAATTTATTTTTTCTATAACAGTTTCAACCTCTTTTATCACAACTGTATCTTGAGTAATGGAGTCTTCTATTTTTTTGATATAAAGATTAAACTTTTGTGCTATTTTTTCAGTTTCATCTTTATTTTCAAGTTCAATTTTTGTAATCGTATTACTTTTTGATAATTGATCCATAGAATTTTCTAAAACTTTTAAAGAAGAGATAATCCCTCTTGAAATAAGTGTAGATAAAATCCCAGTAATAATAGAGATGATAATAAGAATGATCAAAATAGTAGAAAATAAAGTAAAAAGATGTTTTGTAAAAGCCGCTGATAAAGTTTTTTGTTCTATTTGGAGTGCTTTCATTCTTTCATTGAGTTCTTGCTTTAGTGGTCGCCATAGAGTTACTACTTGTTGAGCAGATTCTACATCGATATATTTTTGTTCATCTGCTTGTAAAAATAAATTCTTTGCATAATGAATAAAATCTTCATGGATACGATTATTTGTAAAAGTAGTTTGTTGCAATTGCGTATAATATTTTTGGATTTGGCTTATTGCACCTTTGAGACTCATAAGGGGTTTTTTTGAGTCTTGACTCACTGTATATACAAATGTAGCAGAGTTGATCGTCAAACCTTCGGTATAAATCGATCGTAGAGTAGAAAGCTCCGTATTGAGAAGTTCTGATTTATTATACTCATTTTCTAGGGTATTTATTTGATTGTACGAGACACTACTTAGGATGAGGAATCCAAGTAAAACGATTGCTAAGTTGATTTTTAATTTCGTTGCAATATACATATTTTGAAACATTACACTTCCTTTATGATAAGTATCATTATTGTACTCTTTTTTTCTTTTTCTTTTTCTTATTGTATTTTAAGTATAATATCAACTTAGTTTTAAGGAAAATAAATATGAAAAATTTTACACTATTTAGCAAGATTATTTCGCCTATTATTTTAGTAGGTCTCATATTGTCTTATATAGGATATCAGTATTTAAATACAATTATTGTAGATACGATACAGAAGGAAGTTGTAGATAAACATAATTATGGAAGTGATGATAAAAACGAATTTATTATACAAATAGATAGAAAAGATTTTGAAACTATTTTACATCAAAATCAAATGGTTTTTTTGAATATCATATATATGCTTTTAGCCATTTTAATAGTTTTGGTCGTAGTGCTTATTAAAATTTATATTAAAAATCCAATTGATGTGTTGTTGGAGCATTTTAAATCAATCGCACAAGGGAAATACGAACCAATAGAATCCAGATACAATACCAAAGAGATCGATTTACTTATAGATGATGTAAATTTTATGACAAAATCGATTGAGGCAAGAGAAGAAGAATCAAAAACATTACTAGCACTTACACAACAAAATCAAGCGTATATTGAAGATATTATTAGTTCACAAAGAAATATGATTATTATCAGTGATGAAAATGAGATACTAGATGTAAATGATAGTTTTTTGAAGTTTTTTCATGAATACAAAACACTTGAAGAGTTTAAATATCAACATGAGGGTGTTTGTGATTATTTTGTAAAAGAAGAAGGCTTTATCTATAAATTTGATGATGAAAATTGGGTAGAGTATATCTTAGAACACTCAAAAGTATTGCATAAAGTGAAAATATATAAAGATGATCAGTACCATATCTACACTATACAAGCGAAAAAATCAGATAAATACAGTCGAGTGATTATTACGATGACAGATATTACAGAACTAAAACAAAGTAATGCACTTTTAGAACAGTATAAAAAAGCAGTTGATGCAGGTGCAATTGTATCAAAAGCAGATAGAAAAGGAGTTATAACTTATATAAATGATAAATTTATCAAAATTTCAGGATATACAAAAGAGGAGCTTATCGGTCAAAATCAAAATATTGTAAGAAGTAAAAACAGCCCTTCATCACTTTTTAAAGATATGTGGCAAACCATACAAAACAAAAAAATTTGGTATGGGGATATTGAAAATAGAAAAAAAGATGGAACACCTTATTTTGTATCAGTGACATTGATTCCGATTTTGGATGAAAATAATAATATTTATGAATACATAGCATTAAGATATGATATTAC
>JBASAI010000091.1:0-24372 GCA_049650525.1 Arcobacteraceae bacterium | reverse complement strand
GGTATACCCATTAATTCTAATAATCTATAAGATTCAGTATCACTTGATGTAGATGTAGTAATTGAAATATTCATACCGTGAGTTTGAATAATATTATCAAATTCTACTTCTGGAAACATCAATTGTTCATCTAAACCAAAGTTAAAGTTACCAGCACCATCAAAACCATTTCTCTCAAGACCTCTAAAATCCTTAACTCTTGGAAGTGCAATAGAACATAATTTATCAATAAATTCGTACATTTTTTCACCTCTTAGGTTAACTTTAACACCTACAGGCATATCTTCTCTTACTTTAAATCCAGCAATTGACTTTCTAGAAATAACCGTAACAGCTTTTTGACCAGCAATTAAAGAGATAGTATCAGCAATATTTTGCATTAATTTACTATCTTTCATAGCAAAACCAGTACCAACAGAAATTGTAACTTTTTCAAGTTTTGCTGTTAGCATTTTGTTTTGAGGAAATTCTGATTCTAAAACAGGTTTGATATCACTTTTATATCTTTCTAATAATTTAGCAGCCATTTTATTCACCTTCTACTTTTGCAACATTAGAGATATCAATTGGCATCTCTTTATTAACAAATCCACCATCTTTATTTTCTTCAGATGGTTTTACTGTTTTTTTAGCAATTTTACAATCTTTAACGATCACTTTACCTTTTGTAGGTAATACAGCTAAAACTTCTCCAGTTTTACCTTTATCATCACCAGCAATAATTTTTACAGTATCACCTTTTTTAATTTTGAATTTAGTTGCCATTATAATACCTCCGGAGCTAGTGAAACAATTTTCATGAAACCAGAGTATCTTACTTCTCTAGCAACAGGTCCAAAAATTCTTGTTCCAATTGGTTCTCTTTTATCATTAAGAATTACAGCTGCATTGTCATCAAATCTAATTAATGAACCATTTTCTCTTTGAACTTCTTTATGAGTTCTAACGATTACAGCCTTAACAACTTGACCTTTTTTAACTTTTCCAACTGGAAGAGCTTTTTTAACTGAAGCAACAATAACATCACCAACAGTAGCATATCTTCTATGACTTCCACCAAGAACTTTGATACACATGATCTCTTTTGCACCTGTGTTATCAGCAACGTTTAATCTAGAAAAACTTTGTATCATACGTTAGCTCCTGTTGTTAAAATAGTTTTCAATCTAAAAGATTTTGTTTTAGATAATGGTCTACATTCTACAGCAATTGCAGTATCACCAGCTTTTAATTCACTTTTTTCATCATGAATTAAATATTTTTTAAATCTTTTTACAGTCTTACGGTATTTTGGGTGTAAAACTCTTCTTTCTACTAATAAAGAAGCTGTTTTCTCACCAGCTATTGATACCACAGTACCTTGGATTTCTCTTTTATGTGTACTCATAATTTTAATCCTTACTTCGCTGCTGTTATAGCAGTTTGAATTCGAGCAATCTCTTTTTTAGCAGCTCTTAATTCACTTGTATTTGTTAATTGCATTGTTTTTAACTTAAGTCTAAGTTCAAAAAGTTGCACCTTTTTCTCTTTTAATAATTCATTTAACTCTACTAAAGTTTTAGCGCTGATATCAGAATAATTCATTTTCACCCTCTTTTGTTACAATCTTTGTTTTAAAAGGAAGTTTACTTTGAGCTAATGCGAAAGCTTCTCTTGCAAGTGCATCATCAACACCAGCCATCTCAAAACAAATTCTACCTGGCTTAATATTCATAACATATTTATCAACTGAACCTTTACCTTTACCCATTCTTGTTTCAAGTGGTTTAGCAGTAAGTGGTTTAGCAGGAAATACCATAATCCATATTTTACCTGTTCTATTAACTTTTCTTGTCATAGCAATTCTGGCAGCTTCAATTTGTCTACCATCAATTCTACCATGCTCTAAAGCTTTAATACCGATATTTCCGTAAGCTAATGTGTTAGCATTAAATGACTTACCTCTATTTCGGCCTTTCATCTCTTTTCTGTATTTAGTTCTTTTAGGCATTAACATTGTTAGTTACCTCTTCTTTTTGTTGGTCTTTTAGATTTGTTATCATCATCAGCTTTTTCTACAGGAATTCCTTTTGCAAGTACTTCACCTTTGAAAATCCAAACTTTAATACCAATACATCCATAAGTTGTATGACCTTCAGCAAAACCATAATCGATTCTAGCTCTAAGTGTATGTAAAGGAACTCTACCTTCTAAATACCACTCAGTTCTAGCCATTTCAGCTCCACCAAGTCTACCTGAAACAGATACTTTGATACCTTTTGCTCCACCTTTGATAGCATTTTGCATAACTCTTTTCATTGCTCGTCTAAATGCAACTCTTCTTTCAAGTTGTTGTGCAATATTTTCAGCAGCTAATTGTCCAGATAAGAAAGGTTTTCTTTCTTCTTTAATATTAACAGCGATATCTTTACCAACTAATGCTTTAAGGTTATTTTTCAGTTTTTCAACATCAGCACCTTTTTTACCGATAACAATACCAGGTCGAGCTGCTACAATAGTAACTCTAACTTTTTTTGTTGTTCTTTCGATAAGTGTTTGTGCAATACCAGCATAATATAATTCTTTTTTAACGAATTTTCTTATTTTGTTATCTTCTGCAACATTTTCAGGCATTGTAGATTTTTTTGGAAACCATCTGCTTTCCCAGTTTCTATTGATACCTAATCTAAGTCCAATAGGATTAACTTTTTGACCCATTACTTGTCTCCTTCTATAGCATTTACTTCAACATATATATGTGCCATTGGCTTATGTTTTGGTGAAGCACTACCTCTAGCTCTTGGTGTAAATCTCTTAAGAACTGGACCTCTATCTACTCTACAGCTTGTTACGATTGCTTCTTCTGGCTCTAAACCTGAATTTGCAACTGCAGAAGCAATTACTTTAGCAATGATTCCAGCAGCTTTGTTTGGTGTAAACTCTAAAGATGCAATAGCAACTTCAGCATTCATACCTTGAACTTCTCTAGCAACTAATCTAGCTTTAATAGGAGATAGTCTAACGAATTTTAATATAGCTTTACCCATTTACTATTAACCTACCTTTCTTTGTACTGAACCTTTGTGACCTTTAAAAGTTCTAGTTGGTGCGAATTCACCTAATTTGTAACCGATATGATTTTCTGTAATATTTACTGGTACGAAATTTCTTCCGTTATGTACTGTAAATGTAAGACCGATCATATCTGGTAATACCATACTTCTTCTTGACCAAGTTTTGATTGGTTTTTTGTCTCCAGACTCAATTGCTTTAGCTACTTTTTTCGCTAAATGAGCATCAACAAATGGACCTTTTTTTATACTTCTTGCCATCTTATACCCTTATTTCTTTTTTCTTGAAATGATTAGTTTATCACTAGCTTTTTTCTTTCTAGTTTTATAACCTTTAGTTGGCATACCCCATGGAGTAACTGGATGTCGACCTGAATTAGTCTTACCTTCACCACCACCATGTGGATGATCAATAGGGTTCATTGCAGATCCTCTAGTTTGAGGTCTTCTACCAAGATGTCTTTGTCTACCAGCTTTACCGATTACCATATTAGAGAAATCTTCATTTCCTACTATACCAATAGTTGCCATACAAACACCAAGGATTTTTCTCATCTCACCAGATGGTAATCTTAAGATGATATATTTATCTTCTCTACCCATAACCTGTGCATATCCACCAGCAGATCGAGCAATTTGTCCACCTTTTCCTGGTTTCATTTCAATATTATGAACCATTGTACCAACTGGAATATTTGCAAGTTTCATTGCATTTCCTGGTAAAATATCAAGACCAGATTCAGCAGCAGTAATAACAGCACCTACTTTTAATCCTGAAGGTTGAATAATATATCTTTTTTCACCATCTGCATAGTTGATTAAACAAATTCTACAGTTTCTATATGGGTCATATTCTACAGTTGCAACTGTACCTGGAACATTTAATTTATTTCTTTTAAAATCAATGATTCTGTATAGTTTTTTTGCACCAGCTTCTCTATGTCTTGATGTGATTCTACCGTTACTATTTCTACCTGCACTTGCTTTAACTCTTACTAATAGAGATCTAACAGTTGCTTTAGAAGTAATATCAGAAGTATCCATAACAGACATAAATCTTCTAGCAGGTGTTATTGGTCTAAATTTTTTAATTGCCATTTCCTACTCCCTTATGCTGAAAGGTTCGCTATTTCAGCGCCCTCTGGTAATGTTACATAGAATTTTTTGAAATCTGGTCTTGAACCAACTTTCCCTTTAAATCTTTTAACTTTACCGCTTTGTCTTAAAGAATTAACTTTCATAGGTGTTACACCAAAATATTCTTTAAATACTTCTTTTAAACCATTCTTTGTCATTCTAGTGCTTGTTTGTACAACAATTACACCATTTTCTTGAAGCTCAATAGTTTTTTCTGTATAAACAATCGATTTGATATCTGTAATATCTGCCATTTCTTATACCTCTTATACTAAGCTATCTATTACTGCTTTTTCGATTAAAATCGAGTGGTAAGCAGCTACTAAATAAGCATTTAATTCTGATTTTTCAATCACATAACAATTTTTGATGTTTCTGAAAGCTAAATATGTTTTATCATTAAAGTTTTCAACAACAATTAAAAGATCTCTTTTATTTAATTTATTTACGATAGCTTTAGCATCTTTAGTTTTACCAGATTCAACATTAATAGAATCAGTAACAAAGATAGAACCTTTTTCAGCTTGTGCGTTAATAGCATATCTCAAAGCAAGAACTTTTTGTTTTTTATTTATTTTTTGGTTATAGTTTCTTTTTGATGGTCCAAAAACTTGTCCACCACCAACAAATAATGGTGATCTCATAGAACCATATCTAGCACCACCAGAACCTTTTTGAGCTTTAGGTTTTTTACCACCACCGCTTACTTCAGATCTGTTTTTCACTCTTGCAGTATTTGCTCTAATTCCAGCTAAATATGATTTAACATATAAGTGTAAATTGTGAGAATGAATCCCCTCAAATTTTTCACCTAATGCAATATCACCTGCATTTTCAAATTTTTCATTTAATACTAATAATTTACTCATTATGCAATCCTTACTCTACCTAAAGTACCATTTGCTCCAGCAACTGAACCTTTAAGTACTAAAATACCTGTTGTAGCATCAAAAGAAACTACATCATTTTTATGTGTAATATTAGTGTTACCATAGTGTCCTGGCATTTTCTTACCTGGCATAACTCTACCTGGCCATTCTGCATTACCAATAGAACCTGTTCTTCGACCCATTCTATGACCATGAGATGCTCTACCACCAGCAAAACCATGTCTTTTAACTACCCCAGCAAAACCTCTACCTTTTGTTTTAAATGTAGATTTAATTACTACACCTTCAACTAAAGCAGCTGTATCAATATCACCAGCTTCTGAATTTGCTACATTTAATGTTGCAAATCTGTTAAACTCTTTTGATAAGTCATATTTTTTTTGTTGACCCTCAATAGTTTTGTTAAATTTCTTACCATCATTATATGCAACGATAGCTACACCTTCGTTAACTTCACAAACTTTAGTATCAAGTACTCTTACAAGAGTTACAGGTACAGCAGGTACAGATACAGTTCGACTCATTCCGATTTTTTCTACAATAAATTCCATCTATATCTCCTTTCTACTCTTGACCCATTGATCTAACTTCTACGTCTACTTCTGGCGCAAGATCAAGTTTCATTAAACTATCAACAGTATCTGGTGTTGCAGATACGATATCAATCATTCTTGAATGAACTCTGATCTCAAATTGCTCTCTAGCATCTTTGTTAACATGTGGTGATTTAAGAACAGTATATTTTCTGATTTTAGTAGGCATTGGGATTGGACCTATTAATTCAGCACCTGTTCTCTTAACAGCTTCAATAATTGAAGCAACAGAACGATCAAGTACTCTATGATCGTAAGCTTTTAACTTTAATCTAATTTTTTCCATTTGTTTTCCTTTAAAGAACTCATTAGAGCAAGTACAAAACCGTGTGTTTTCTACTCCTCTAACCAATGTATGGACGCGAATTATATCTTTCTGAGCTTAAAATGTCAAGAATTATGGTGGTTTTATCAATATTATCTACAATTAGTTTCCTTTTAAAAAGGAATAGATAGTTTTTTATCTTAAATTCAAATTTTTACTTTAAAAGGAAATTTATAATACAATTCATAAAAGATATGGAAGGAATAAATATGTGGAAAATTTTAGTTACTGTTTTATTAGGACTTGGGCTTATTTTATATATAACATCTAAGCAGATGTGAATTTACTCGTAAAGTAAAGTAGAAACTTTACTTTACTTATTAAAACTTGATGCAATTATAGATAAAAATTCATCTTTCGTTTTTTTCTCTTTTTTGAAAATCCCTCGTAATGCAGAAGTAATAGTTGAAGAACAAATCTTTTGAACACCTCTCATCTCCATACACATATGTCTGGCATCAATAACAACCGCTACACCTTTTGGCGCAATCGCTTCAGTAATTGCCTCTGCGATTTGCTCAGTTAACTGTTCTTGTATTTGTAATCTTCTTGCAAATACATCTACAACTCTTGGTATTTTTGATAATCCAATCACTTTACCATTTGGAATATAAGCAATGTGTGCTTTTCCAATAATAGGAAGCATATGATGTTCACACATTGAATAAAACTCAATATCTTTTACGATAACCATCTCGTCATTGCTACTTGAAAATAATGCTGATTGCATTATCTCTTTAGGGTCTTGCTTGTATCCGCTACACATAAACTCCCATGCTTTTTGAACTCTTTTAGGAGTATCTAGAAGTCCTTCTCTTTGGGGATCTTCACCTATATGTTCTAGTATCTTTTTAACTGAATCTTCCAATTCTTTTCCTTTATTTTATATTATAAAAATAGTTTTATAGAAAGTATTATATGAATTTATTTCATTTTGCGAATTATAGCTAAAGTATTTGTGATTTTTATTAAATGAGTGGAGCTTCAGATAGGAGTCGAACCTACGACCTGCTGATTACAAATCAGCTGCTCTACCAACTGAGCTACTGAAGCAACATTATTAAATTTAAAATTTTAAGTGGAGCGGGAGACGAGACTCGAACTCGCGACAATCTGCTTGGAAGGCAGAGGCTCTAGCCAACTGAGCTACTCCCGCTTAAAAAATTTTCAAACTAAAAGTGGTGGGTCCTGAAGGACTCGAACCTTCGACCACTCGGTTATGAGCCGAGTGCTCTAACCAGCTGAGCTAAGGACCCTTTAAAAGCTAGTTACTTTCGTTTGTTGATGGAATTATAATGGATATTTTATTAAATTAACCTTAATTATTTTCAAAATAATTAAATTTATAAAATTACACTTTTACCACTACTGTTGTGTATGGATTATAAAGCACATTTGCTCTATTTTGAATCTTTACATTTCGCCTTTGTGTATAATCTACATTGAAAGTTCCACCGAAGTCACTCGAAAATTTTGCACATATTTTTGCAGCTTCCTCTATGAGTTTATCAGGAATTGTTTTTTTAGTATTTGATACTATTACATGTGAAGATACTTGATCTTGAAGATGAAACCAATAGTCACTCGCTCGACTATTTTCTAGTAAAAAGATATTTTCTCGTTCATCACGACCGAGCATAATTTTATATCCATCTATAAAAAAACTTTTGTAAGGATTGGCTTTTTTTGTTTTCTTTTGATTTTTATCTTTTTTAGGCATATAGAATTCAATTTCATCTTTTGTAGTTGCATTTTCAATCACCCCGATCAATCGTTTATAAAATTCTAATTTTTGAGATAAATTGGTCTCTTCTATATGTTGGTTTTTCATTTTTTGTTTTGTTTTTTTTGCTTTTGTAAAGAGATCATTTGATTTGATTAATTTTGTTTGCTTTTCATATCCAGTAAAATCATATAAATCAGATAAAATAAGTGTTGCTTCTTCATTATACTTTATGCTGTTTGTTTCTAATAATTCTATATTTTCTAGTCCATCGAGTATTTTTTTTATTTTTTTTATCTGCTTATCAAGTTGCGTATATTTTTGTTTTTTGATATTTTCTAACTCTTTGATCTCATTTTTATGGTGAATATCTAATAAAAATGTATCTATATCTTCTATCTCTTTTTCTTCATAAACAAACTTTGGTTTTTCTAGTTCTAAAAGTTTACTTCCAACTTTTACAATACGAACAGAAGACCACTCATCTATATGTCTCAGTGCCTCAAGTACGATATCGTTTTTATCTAATATAATAACATTTGTATTTTTTCCTGTAAATTCCATCTGTAAAATAGTAGTTTCTGTTTTATATGCACTTTTACTTTGTACTTCTATATGAATAATCTTATCATCATTGAGAAGTTTTATATTTTTAATATTACTTGATGTAAATCTTTTATGCAACAATACATCAAAAGGAGCATTAAAATCTTTTTTGATATTGTCATTATTAGTTTTCTTATAAATAGTACCATTTCCTTTTGGAAGGTCAAAGTAATATATGTTTTGATTATTGAATTCTATTTTTAAAGTATTATTATCTACTCTTTTAATATATTTGATATTTTGGTAACTGTTGAGATGTTCTGTTAATTTTTTTAATATATAATATTTCATATGAAAGTATATCACATTTTAATAATGATCATATTTTATCTTTTCTTTTTCTTTTTCATGTTATAATTAATAATAAATTTGAAAATAAAGGATTCTAATGAATAAGTTACTTAGATTAATGTTAGTAAGCGCAATCGCCTTCGCTTTAAGTAGTACAATTGCAAGTGCAGATGCCGTAAAAGGTCAAAAGCTTTTTGTCAAAAAACTTAAAAGTGATTGTGGTATGACTGGAGCAAAGATGGCTGAAAAACATTCACAAGATGAATGGGAAGTTATTAATGATGAAGGTAAATTAGCAGACGAAATTATGAAACTTTGTCCAAATGTAAAAAAAGTAAATAAGAAATTTATTCCTCATTATTATGACTTCTTTTATGAGTATGCAAACGATTCAGGAAATGTTCCTTCTTGTTAATCATATTAAAATGTGTAAAAAAAGGTTGGAATTTTCCAACCTTTTTTTATTTGTAATCACTTAAACAAAAGTGAATATATTTTAAACTAAACTACAAAAATTGTAATCAAAGGAAACTTTATGAAAAAGAAAATTATTACACTCTCCGCTATAGCTGCATTTGCAACTACATCATTTGCTGCAACAGATGTTGAAAATAGACTCAGTGAAATGGAAAAGAAGATTTCTAAACTTGAAAAAAAACTCAAAAAATCAAACAAAAAACTCAATGAAGTTAAAGCACACGATGCATCTGACAATATCAAATGGGATGTTGACTTTAGAACAGCTGTTGATTCTATCCATTATGAACATGCGAGTGGTAAAAAATCTTCAAATTCTGATCTTTTAACAAATAGGTTATGGTTAGGAATGGGATTTGCTCCTAGTGATAATGTATTGTTTAAAGGAAAACTCTCATACAATAAAGTATATGGTCAAACGGTAAATAAACCAGAAAATAATTTTAGTACTTTTGACTGGGTAACCAATGAAAATGCGAATGACAATACTATTAAAGTCAAAGAAGCGTATTGGCTCTATAAAAATGATACTTTTTTTGATACAGATGTTCCATGGACACTTTCAGTAGGAAGACGACCATCAACAGATGGCTTAGGTATAAATATGAGAGAAGGAATGAAAGACAACTCTCCCCTATCACACACAGTTAATGTAGAATTTGATGGTTTAAGTTCACGATTTAATCTTGATAAACTTACAGGTATCGAAGGTATGTGGTGGAAACTCTGTACAGGTCGAGGTTTAACAAATGCAACACCAAGATTTGATAATGATACAGCTTATGCCGAAGATACAACACAAACAGAAGATATGGATATGTATGGATTTATTTTTGTTCCTTGGGACAATGGTCAATACTCAGTACATACAAACTATGCAAAAGCAGTAAATATGATAGGTTTTACAGATAATGATCTTTCAGATGGAAAGATAAGTGACAACAGTTTTTCAAATTTTGGTAATTTAGAACTTTTAACAGCAATGTTTAAAGCAGAAGGATTAGGTGATGAAATTAGTGATTATTTAGATGATACTATCTTTTTTGCATCATGGGCACAATCAAAAACTGATCCTAAAAATAATATGAATATGTTAGGTTCAAATGAGAGTCAAACTGGTAACTCTTATTGGGTTGGATTAAATCTCCCTTGTCTATTTAGCGATGATGGACGAATTGGAATCGAATGGAATAAGGGAAGCAAATACTGGAGAAGTATGACTTATGGGGAAGACACAATGGCTGGAAGTAAAATAGCCGCTCGAGGAACAGCTTGGGAAGTATATTATGACAAACCATTGACAGAATCTTTGAAATTAAATCTTCGATATACCCATATCAAATATGACTATACAGGAAGTAATGCATTTTTCGGTGCAGATGGTAGACCTATGACTATGGCAGAAGCACAAGAAGTTGGTCAAGATCCAGTAGAAAAAGCAACGGATCTTCGATTGTCAGTAAGTTACAGATTTTAAAAAGAATAGAAGAGAGCTCTCTTCTATTTTGAACAAGTTTGAAAATAAAAAAGGGAAGATACTTTATGTATCTTCCCTTTTTGTTTACTCTAAAAGTGTAAAATTACGCTTCTAAAGCTGCCTTAGCACTTTCAACAACTGTTGTAAATGATGTAGCATCATTCATAGCCATATCAGCTAAAATTTTTCTATCTAAAGTTATACCAGCTTTTTTTAAACCATTCATGAATCTTGAGTAACTCATTCCGTTTAATCTACAAGCAGCATTGATTCTAACAATCCAAAGTCTTCTAAAATCTCTTTTCTTTTGTCTTCTATCTCTGTAAGCATACTGCATTGCATGCTCAACAGCTTCCTTTGCTTTTCTAAAGTGTTTTCTTCTACCACTGTAGAATCCTTTAGCAAGTTTAAGAATTTTTTTATGTCTTGCTCTTCTTATCGTACCAGTTTTTACTCTTGGCATATTTTTTCCTTTCTTTACCAGAATACAAATATGTATTTGGTGTCTGTACTAATGTACTGAACTTATCCGAACTAAATCGGAGGGACTGTTTACTTTTGGACTTAAAAAAAGATAGTTATATTTAGTATAAGCTTATGCTTACGCTTTATTTAACATTCTTTTTACTCTTGTTGCATCTGCAGCAGCTACAACTTGTGGACCTCTAAGATTTACTTTTCTTTTTTGGCTTTTCTTAGTAAGAATGTGACTTCTAAAAGCACTTCCTCTTTTAATCGAACCATTTTTTTTCACTTTAAATCTTTTTAAAGCTCCACTGTTAGATTTCATCTTTGGCATTGTTAGGACTCCTTTGCGAAAATTTTGAATTATTAAGTTTGATACTCAAACAAAAATAAGTTTTGGATTGTATCCAAATCATCTTTAAAGTTCTTTTAAAATATTTTGCACAGCAACTTGCACATCCCAATCTTCTACATTGATGATAATATCAGCTACTTTTTCATACTCTTTTACACGAATATCATATAATTCTCGAGCTGCTTTAAGATCATTTAGAAGTGGTCTTTTTTTGAGTTTTTTCTTTGCATTTGGTGAGCTTTGAATCCCCTCAAGTATTTTATCAAATGTTGATTGTAGATAAATAACCGTTCCTATTTTTTTGAGGTTTGGTTGCTTATAAAATCCGCCACCAGTTGAGATAATCGAATTTTGTATATTTTTTTCACACCATAAAGCACACTTTTTTTCTAAAGCTCGGAAATACGGTTCACCCTCTTCTTCAAAAATTTTTTTGATTTTTCTATTTTCTAAACTCTCTATTAAATCATCAGTATCCACTGCAAAATAATCACTTTTTTGTACTAAAGCTCTCGCAACTGTACCTTTACCTACACCCATAAAACCAATCAATATAATATTTTTATTCTTCAAAACTATTCCTTCTATTCTTAGTGAATTGTATCATATAGCAGTTTGTAGTGGTATTAAGTCTTAAGGTTTACAAGTTTTTGGTTTGGGTCGAAGTCTTAATAAATCATCTAAATAATTACTATAATCATATTTATATGTCGTTACATTTATCTTTATAAGAATACCTTCTTTTGTATCAAAATCCAAATCAATTATGTAAAAAGGTTTTAAAAATGGTGTTGTATTATATTTTGATTTTAATGATAAGATAGTATGTCTTAAAATATTAAAATCGACATCTACTTTTTCTACTAAAGAGTTTAGTTTTTCTTTTGTCCCTTCTATATACTCTTCTAATGGATAATCGTACGGAACAGTGTATTTAAATTCTAAATAATCTAAATCTTTAACCGCTTTATGAATTATTTCTATTTCATTTAAAACTCTATTTTCAATTGATAGTAACTGCCCTGTCATCTCATTTCTATATATTGATTTAAATAAATTCACTTTTGTGATTTTACAAACCTCATTTGGTTTCTCTTTTAAATAAAACTCCATCCCTTCATAGAGGGTTGTAGTAATAGATGACTTATACGCGAGCCCTAAAAATATATTATTTAATTGTTCTTTCATTGAAAAAAGTGAGATTAATATTACAGCAGATAATATAGGAATTATCACTGCTAAATTATTATTTGAAATAATTAAAAAAGAAACAAAAAAGAAAAGTGCCAAATAAATTTTTAATATATTTTGTTTTTTATTATTTACTGTAGCTTCTAAATTTATTTTTTTTAATGCAATCTTTGATTTATTTATTCTTGTTTTATAGTATCTGTTTAAAATAATTATATGTACAACATATACTATCAATAATCCAATTGTTAATAAAACTAATTTACTATAATCAAAGTCGTTGAGTAAATTTAATAATTTTTCTAAATCCTTAAAAAGGTCTTTTAATATATTCATTTTTTTCTTTTTCTTAGTATTTTGATCAATCATTTTATAGTCTGATTGAGAGATGAAATTATATCTAAAAAATAAGATAAAGTATAATTTTGTTATAATGACAAAAATATTATGAAAAAGAGATTTATAAATGGCACAAACAATAACAGAAAAAATATTTAGTAATCATGTTGGACATGATGTATTTGCAGGGGAAATTGTAAGAAGCCCTATCGATATGGTTATCGGAAACGATATCACAACACCTATTTCAATCAAAGCATTTGAAGAAAGTGGTGCAACAAAGTTAGCGAATCCTGATGGATTTAGTATCGTACTTGATCACTTTATTCCAGCAAAAGATATTGCATCAGCAAATCAAGCACGAGTAAGTAGAATATTTGCAGAAAAACATAACCTTAAAAACTTCTTTGATGAAAAAGATATGGGTATCGAGCACGCACTTTTACCTGAAAAAGGTCTTGTGATCCCTGGTGATGTTATCATTGGTGCGGATAGTCATACCTGTACACACGGAGCACTTGGAGCATTTTCTACAGGGATGGGAAGTACAGATTTAGCCTTTGCTATGGTTACAGGTGGAAACTGGTTTAAAGTTCCAGAAGCTATCAAAGTTGTATTTACAGGGAAACCTGGAAAATTTGTAACAGGAAAAGATTTGATTTTAGAGATCATTCGAATACTTGGTGTTGATGGAGCTTTATACAAAACTTTAGAGTTTACAGGTGATACAATCCAATATTTAACTATGGATGATAGATTTTCATTATGTAATATGGCGATTGAAGCTGGAGCAAAAAATGGTATTGTTGCAGTTGATGATGTAACACGAGAATTTCTAGATCAAAGAGCTAAAGCTAACGATGGATTAAGAGCTACTCCAAAAGAGTTTTATAGTGATGAAGGTGCTACATACTCACGAGTTGTAGAGATCGATGTAGCTAAATTAGAGCCAGTTATTGCGTATCCATTTTTACCAGATAATGGTCACTCAGTTAGTACAGCAGTTGCTGATCATATTAAAGTAGATCAAGTATTTATAGGATCTTGTACAAATGGAAGATTAAGTGATTTAAAAATCGCTTCTGAAATCTTAAAAGGAAAAAAGATTGCACGACATACAAGAATGATCGTGACACCTGCAACACAAACAATTTTAAAAACAGCAAATCACCTTGGATATATGGATATTTTAATTGACGCAGGTGCAGTTGTTTCAAATCCTACTTGTGGAGCATGTTTAGGCGGATATATGGGTATTTTAGGTGATGATGAAGTTTGTATCTCTACAACAAACAGAAACTTCGTAGGGAGAATGGGAAGTCGTACATCTAAAATATATTTATCAAATAGTGCCGTTGCTGCAGCTAGTGCTATTAGTGGTTATATTACTGATCCATCTTCTTTATAATTCAACACTATTCTATGTGTCATCCTTCGTGGTGACACACTTTTAATTCACTTTAATTTATCTTTAAAAAATATTATTACAGAACAAATCTCTACTAAATATTAAGGGATTTATTATTTAAGTTGTGTTAAGCTCTTTGTAAGAATATTACAAGGAACAATAATGGTTGAAAATAGAGATGTTCAAAGAGATTTAGAACAATTAGATGTTATTTTAAAAGAGCAAGGTATCTCAAGAAGAGATGCTCTTAAATTAATGGGATTGGGTGGCGCTACATTTGCAATGGGTTCTACAGAAGCTGAAGCATCAACATCAGCAAATGCAAGTGAAGCAAAAGGAAAAATTCTTATTGTAGGAGGTGGACTATCAGGTATGTCTACGGCTGCGAGGTTTACAAATAATTTAGTAAATCCTGACATTACTATTATAGAGCCAGAAAATGATTCTGTTTCATATCAACCTGGTCAAACACTAGTAGCAGGTGGAGTTTGGACAAAATCAGAAATTATCTATAAAAGAGATGATTTCATTCCAAAGGGAACAAAACTTATTAAAGAAAAAGCAATAGAGTTTGATCCTGATGCTAATACTGTTACTACAGATAAAGGAACAGTAGTTAACTATGATTATCTTGTGATTGCCGCTGGTATTAAACTCAATTATGCTGGGATAAAAGGACTTGAAGAGGTTGGTGAATTATATTCTGCTGGAAACAATATGGATGCTACAAAACTTTTAACACAAAAAGGGGTATCTACAATATACACAGCTGATGGTTCAGAGCAAACATGGAAAAATCTTCAAGTTTTTATCGAAAAAGCAAAAGCAAATCAAAAAGTTAAAGCTATTTTTACTCACCCTAATACAGCTATAAAATGTGGTGGGGCTCCTAAAAAAATCATGTATCTTACAAATGCTAGACTCAATGAGGCAGGAAAAAATGTACGAGCAAATGCAGATTTACATTTTTATCCAAATGGAAATACAATGTTTGGAGTTCAAGATTATCATGAAGCAGTTGAAAAGCAATTTGAAAAAAGAGATATGAAATACTCATACAATCATAACTTGCTAGAGATTAAAAATGGAGTTGCTATATTTGATGATCATAGTAAATTTGAAGAAATTTATGATGAAGATTTGGAAGAGAATATCAAACAAAAGATTCATACAACAGTAGAAAAAGAATTTGATTTTATTCATGTAACTCCACCAATGAAAGCACCTGATGAAATTGGAAATTCTAAACTTGGATCTTCTAAAGGTTGGGTTCCTGTAAATAAAGAAACAATGCAACATGTAAAATATCCCAATGTTTTTGCACTAGGAGATATCGCAGCTGTTCCAATGGGGAAAACAGGTGGAAGTGCACGACAACAATACAAGGTTGTAGTAAACAATGTTATCTCAATGATGGAAAAAGGTGAAATACCTGCAACAAATTTAAAGTATGATGGATATACTGTTTGTCCTTTAATAACTGATATAGGGACAGTAATGTTAGCAGAATTCAACTGGGAATCAAAAGAATTAGGAAGTGGTAGAAATGCAGCAATAACATCACTTCTTGATCCTACAAAAGAGAGATATATTTGGTGGTTACTTAAAGTATATTTATTAAAGCCTATGACTGTATACGGTATGCTAGCGGGAAGAGCATAGTCTTTTAGAAAAGTAGATTAAAGTAAAATTTAATCTACACCAATAAAGCTTTTACTCTTTCAACTTCATTTTCAAGATGTTTTAAATTTTTTGTATTATCTATAACATAGGTTGCTGATATCTTCTTTTCTTCTATATCTAGCTGATTGTTGATTCTTGAAATTGCTTCTTCTTGTGTAGAATTATCCCGTTTCATCAATCGTTCAATTTGCATCTTTTTTGGGATATAAACAACAATTGATTTTGCAATATCATAATGTTGTTGTTCAAAAAACAGTGGAATATCAATCAAATATGGTTTTTTTAGAGATTCAAATATATTCGCTTCTTCTATAATCTTCTCATGTATCAAAGGATGAATAAACTGTTCAAGTTTTGTTTTTTGATCCACATCATTAAAAATAAGAACGCCTAGCTTTTTTCGTAAAACTTTTTTATCTTCAACATACTCAGCCCCAAATAAATGAGCAATTTTTTCATGATGAATATCAAGTAACTTATGAGCTATTTTATCTGCATCAATTATTGAAAAACCGAATGATTTAAAAAGAGAAACAACAGTACTTTTTCCAGTTGCAATTCCGCCTGTAAGTACAATAGCATGCTGAAAAGGATTAGTAGTCATTGGAAACGCTTGGTTATTGTTCTCACTACTTATCATTTATAAGCCTTTTAAATTAATTTTAGATATAATACCAAAAATTAGTTAAATGCAAATAACTTAAAATAACTAAAGGGAAAATTATGAATTTTTATCAAAAAGTAAAACACTTTTGTCGACCATTTAGAATCATCATTGGATTAGTTGCCATAATGATTGGATACTTACTAAGTGATGGAACACTGAGCTGGTCATGGTGGTATTTAGGTGTTCTACCTCTAATTGTCGGTCTCACAAACTTTTGTCCACTTTGTCTAATAACAAAAAAATGTGATATAGGAAGTAAACGATGAGTACAATTTCATACAAAGATGCTGGTGTAGATATAGATGCTGGGAACAGTTTCGTAGAAAATATCAAGCCACATGTAAAGTCAACAATGATTCCAGGTGTTTTAGGTGGAATTGGTTCATTTGCTGGGGCATTTGAATTACCTACAGGATATAAACAACCAGTTATTTTAGCTGGGACTGATGGAGTTGGTACAAAACTAAAACTAGCTATTGATAGTGGAAAGTTTGATACAGTTGGGATTGATCTTGTTGCTATGTGTTCAAATGATTTGATTTGTAACTTCGGTGAGCCGTTATTTTTCCTTGACTATTATGCAACTGCAAAACTAAAAGTTGAAGAAGCTAGTTCTGTAGTAAAAGGTATCGCTGAAGGTTGTATCAGAAGTGAGTGTGCTCTAATCGGTGGTGAAACAGCTGAGATGCCAGGTATGTATAAAGAAGGTGATTTTGATCTCGCTGGTTTTTGTGTAGGAATTGCTGAAAAGTCTGAAATGGATAGAGTTTCTCGTGTTGAAGCTGGTGATGTTTTGATAGCCTTACCTAGTTCTGGTGTACACTCAAATGGATTTTCATTGGTACGAAAACTATTACTTGATAAATTAGGTATGAAGTTTAAAGATGATTTTAATGGACGAACATTAATCGATACACTTTTAGAGCCAACACGAATCTATGTAAAAGATTTTAAAAACTGTAAAGAAAATATCAACGCCTTAGCACATATCACAGGTGGAGGAATAGTAGAAAATTTACCTCGAGTTTTACCTGATAATTTAAGAGCAGTTGTACAAAAAGAGAAAGTACAAGTTTTACCAATATTTCAACTTATGGGTAATCATGTAGAAGAATCTGAAATGTATCGAGCCTTTAACATGGGTGTAGGGATGATATTTGTAGCAAATGCTTCACAAGTAGATGCAATTTTAGAAAAAACAGATGGTTATGTTATCGGTGAGATAATCGAAGGTGAAAAAGGGTGTGATATAGTTTAATCTATATCATAAAATAATGAAAAAAGAATTATTAATAACAACTATATTATTTACAGCAACTGTAAGTTTAGCCTTTGATCTAGATAGTATTTCTAAAAAAATATCTAATAATATTCCAACTACAACAAATGGATCTAAACAAGATGATACTATTTCAAAAGGGCTAAAAGAGGCGCTAAATACTGGTATAAACTTTGCAATAAAAGAACTTGGTAGTCAAGATGGTTATTTAGATAACTCATTAGTTAAAATTCCATTGCCAAAAAATTTATCTAAAGTAGAAACAGTAATTAGAAAAGCTGGAGGAGATAGAGTAGTGGACAATCTTATACTTTCTATGAACAATGCTGCAACTCAAGCAGCTCCTCAAACTGCAAGTATATTATTAAAAGCTGTAAATGATTTAACATTAACAGATGCACAAAAGATATTATCTGGTGATAATAATGCTGCAACAACTTATTTTAAAGAGAATACAACAGAATCTTTAAAAAAATTAATTACTCCTATTATTCAAAAATCTATGGATCAAAATCAAGTTTCTAAATATTATAAAACAGTAAATGAATTTTACAAATCAAATATTTCAACTTATGTAGATAATTCTTCTACTATGCAATTTGCAAAAAACATAGGAGTAGATTCATATATACCAACTAATTCAGATCAAAACGTAGATGACTATGTAACAGACAAAGCTATTTCTGGATTATTTAAAATGATCGCAGAAAAAGAAGCAGCTATTAGAAAGAACCCGCTAGAACAAACAACATCAATTTTAAAACAAGTATTTGGGAAATAAAGTTTAAAAACTTTTTCCTCTTATCTTCGTCCTCCTTCTCTTTATCCTGAATATTGTTTCAATATTACACATAATATCAATTTTCAATACTATTAATTGATCAAAACGGGTAATAACGCAACAGTTAGTATATCATAAGATAAAATATTACATACAATAAAAGGATTCAAATGGATAAGATTTTATATTTAACAGATCAAAATGAAACAAAAGAGCATAGTTTTATAGGACCATTATTTGAAAAATATTTAGGAAGACATTATCAAGTAGATATATTATACTTTTCCAAAACAAGCGAAAATTTTGAGATCAAAAATGGTAATAGATTTATAATGCC
This sequence comes from Arcobacteraceae bacterium, assembly GCA_049650525.1. Lineage (GTDB taxonomy): Bacteria > Campylobacterota > Campylobacteria > Campylobacterales > Arcobacteraceae > JAIOSF01. The sequence continues at coordinate 5,298 of JBASAI010000091.1, read as the reverse complement.
ATTAAAACACAAAAATAATATCATTGATGAACTAGACAAAAATAAGATCTACATAGGAAAATACAAATATGTTTTTGTACGAAATCACACAGCTATATTAAAAGAGGTACTGAGTGTCAAACATGAATATAATTTCATTTTAGGATACCGTCTTTCATTTCCAAAAAGAATTGCTAAGCTTCAAAAAGATGAAGCGAACAATAAGAAAAGTTTTTTTGATGTTATCAGTAATAAAGTAAAAACATTTTCAGAAGCAAATCTCATAAACCAGTGTGATCTCTTTTTACCTACTTCTCGACAGATGAGAGATGATTATTTAAAAACAGTAAAAACAAGAACATTTATTATTCCATCTGCAATCGATCCTGAAGATTTACATCCAAACCTACAGCATGATGGAGAAGAAAAAAGATTTTTCTATGCTGGTACACTTGATAAATTACGAGAGTTTGAAACTGTATTAGAAGCATTTAGCCTAGTAAATCCAACAAAGTTTAAACTGATGATATCTACTAAAGATCCAGAATATGCAAATCAAATGTTAGATAAATATCCAGACCTGTTGGACTCTATTGAGATCTACAATGCAAACTCTAAAGATGAACTTTTAGAACTGATTTCAAAAGCAGATATAGGACTAGCCCCTTTACCAAACATTGTTTTATTTAATAGCTCTACCCCTATGAAAGTGCTTGATTATTATACTTCTACGGTACCTTGTCTTATGACAAAAAATGAAAATAACGAGTCGATTTTTAGTGATGATGATTCAGCGTGGTTATGTGATTTTGATACTGACTCGATTAGAGAAAAAATTGAAAAGATTATTAGCTTATCAAAAGATGAAGTTGCACAAGTTGGGATCAATGGTCAAAAAAGATTATTGGATATTCGAAATTACGAACGAATAGCAAATGATTTAGCACACCAATTAGATATATTATAAAAGAAAGTAAAGAAGTACGACTACTTCTTTATTTTTGCCTGCTCTAACTCCCAGTATTCCATTTCAAAGCTATCTGATAAACTAATACTTTTATAACCACCAATTTGATCTGCTCTTAAAACTGCTTGCATTGTATGGTTATTTATATCTTCTATAATTAAAGCTTCTTTTTCATCTCTCCCAAAACTAAGTGTTCCAAAGTTTTTTACAATAGCCCAATTTGGTGTAGGATTGATCATAATCTCATTTGAAGTAAATTCACTATAATATTCTAAATATTCTTCTTCAAACGCATCTATAGCTTTTTGTATATCTTTATCAAGAATAATCATTGGATTTCGTTTAGTTCGTATTATATGCTCAGGGATAAGTACTCCTCTAGTTGCTAATTTTTTAAGATTCTTTTGTGATGCATAATGCAATGCTAAAGCTGATTGATTCACTTTTATAAAGACTTTATATCCCTTTTCTTTAGAGAGAATTTCTGCTAATTTATCAAGATCAAGTTTTGCTTTTGGAACAAATTTATCCAAAACTAAAGGGGCATTTTCATTTAAAAAATCTTCCGCCTTACTCACACCATCTATCATTTTTTCATAAGATTTTTTAGGATCATTGTCAAATGTAAAAATACCATGATTATGTAAAATAATTCCCTCGCACTTATCTAAGTTTACATTTTTTAATTTAGATTGAATTGTTTGAACGAGTGCAAATCCTGGAATGACATATGGAACTATTAAATAATTAGGATAAAGTTTTTCAATCAACTCCACACCGTTCTCACAATTTGAAATAGTAACAACTGCATCACTATGAGTATGATCAACATACTTAAAAGGAATAATAGCATGCAAAGTAGCTTCTTTTGAAGGAGCAGGAGCTTCCTGATCCACCATTGCTTCTTTTTGTTGTGCTACCATATCTGTATCACTCAATTTTGAAAGTTTTGCCATATTTTGCAATGACTGAAGTTTTAAGGGAGTAAAATCTGTTGTTTCGATATTTGATAACTCTAAGCTGCAACCTTTTATGTATAAAACTTCTTCACCATTGAGCATACCCTTTACAGATGTATTTCCACCACAGTGCATTATTAAAGCTGATTTTTGTCCTAAAAGCCTTGAGGTATATACTCTAAATTCTAAATCAGTTGTACATTCATTTGCCAGATTATCATTATATAAACTTTTCATTATAAAATCCTAAAATCCAAAATGGTAAAATTCTTTTGGTTCTTTAGCTTGAAACTCATATCCTAAGATTCTTGTTACTTTACTATGTAACATTACCCTTGAAACTTGATTTGAGGCCTTACCATACTGTAAGTCCCCAATAATGGGCATTCCAGCATATTGAAGATGAACTCTAATTTGATGTGTTCGTCCATTTTCAATGATAATTTTAATTTTACTTTTTTTCCCTTCGATCATATTTGGATAAACAGTTGTTTTTGCAGGTTTTCCATGAAGCTCATCAATTCTACTTCGTGCAGTTTTACCTTTGATTGTAGAAATAGGAAGATCAATAACCTCTTCTTCTACTACTTTTCCATCAACGATTGCTACATATTCTTTATATACTTTATTATTTTTAAACTCATTAATCGCTTTTTGTCTAAAATCTTCATTTTTTGCCAAAAGCATCACACCGCTTGTTTCTTTATCAAGTCTATTTAATAAAACAGCCTGAGGAAATTTTTTCTCAACTTCTTGTGAGTTTAAGTGTGCAGGTTTATCTACAACTAAAATGTCATCATCTTCAAAAATCACTCTTGCATTTGCGATCTCTTTTACTTTAAATACAGTATCTTCTTTCATTTCACCTCTGGCTACTTGAAGTTTTTTACCCATAACAGTAACGACACCTTTATCGATAAGTTCTTTTGCTTTTCCATTTGAGATTCCTTCTTGGAATGCCAATAATTTGTATGCTTTTTCCATAATTATATATCCTTTATATATTTTAAAATAGGTTCAACAGTTCCTGCTTTTCCTAAACTTGATTTTTTTAAATTCTTTATATCATCTAAGTAAATTTTCAATTCATCATTTTTGATTAGATAATAGTCATTAACACATTCAAAAAGTGATTTTTGATTGAAAATAACATCACCACTTATGACAATATTATTAAAAAAAGCTGGTTCTATTGGATTGTGTCCACCTGCTGTCTTTATAAATCCACCACCTAAGATAACCACATCACTTATTGCATAAATATTGATAAGCTCACCCATCACATCTACAAGAACGATATCACTCTCAAAGTTTTTATTTACTGAGTATTTGTGATAGCTTATATCACTATTTTTATACATCAGTTCAATAAGGTTAAACACCTCTTCAAATCGCTCTGGATGCCGAGGAACCAATAAAAGTTTTCCCTGATTTTTATCCCAGGCTTTTAAAATCAACTCTTCTTCTGTTTTATGAGTACTTCCAGCTGTGATAATTATACCCTGTGGTTTTACTAATTTTTTTGTTATTTTAGGGAGACTTGCAAGTTTTATATTCCCAATCACTTCTACATTTTTAGCGCCTAAGTCTTCTAATCGTAATTTATCCGTTTCACTTTGTGCAAATACTTTATTTACATACTTAAAAAGTTGCTTATAGAAAAATTCATATTTTTTATATGATTCATATGATCTGTCATTTATTCGTGCATTTATAAGAACTGTTTTTGTTCCATTTGAAAATGCTGTTAAAAATAACATATACCAAAGTTCAGCTTCCATAACAAGTAAGATTTTCTGTTTTTTTATCCAAAAAGGTAAAAATATTTCAAAAGGTAAATATCGAACATTTTTTGTCATACTTTTTGCTTGTTCAAAACCAGTATTCGTAATGACTGAAAGATTAATCTCATCTTTACTAAACATGTCAATTATTGGTTTTAATGCTTTTGTTTCACCCATTGAACAACTATGAAACCATATTTTATTTTCTTCAAAAGGAGGATTTTGAGTTAAGAAGAATTTTGCTGGTATAGCTTCAGTATATTTTTTATTACGAGATTTGAAAAGTAAATAAGGGATAGCGATCAGGTACAAACCTAATGCTAATAGATAATAAAAATATTTAAACATTATTTACTATCTATTACCGAAAAATTATGCTGAAGGCTCATTCTCTTTATATATAATTCTTCCACAGTGAGGACAAGTCATAATCTCATCCGAAGTAATAAATTCACTATAGAATCTATCATTTAATTTCATATGACAACCATAACACGCTTGTTTTTTCACAGGAACGACTGCACTTTCATGTGCCCATCTTTTAATTTTTTCATAAAAAGATAATACTTTTGCATCAACAGTAGAAACTAATATAGATTTTTCTTCATAAATAGAATTTTTAGATTTTTCTAACGCTGCAATATTTTTATCTATTGCTTCTTTTAATTCTTTTACTGATTCTTCTTCAGTAGTTAACTCTTCTTTTATTTTTTCTAATTCTTCAGTTTTTGATACTGTAAGAGTATCAAGTCTATTAATCTCTTCATTAGCAAAACTTACTTGTTCTTTTGCGATCTCTTCTTCTAGTTGTAAAGCTTTTACTTCTTTCTCATTTTTTGCTAATTTATGCTTACCAGCAATCTCTTCAAGCTTATCTGACAATTCTTTTAAATGAATATCATTTTTGATTCTTTTGTTTTTTGTATCATCAATGATTGCATAAAGTTTTTCTACATTATCTGTTAATGCAGTTACTACTTGTGTAAATGACTTTAGTTTTTCTTCTTCATTTTTGATTTTGGGATCAAAATTTACAATGTCTTTATCAAAAGTCGATAATTTTACCAATTGTTCTAAATGTTTATTCAATCTGTTTTCCTTATATATACTTAAATGGATTGTGTGATTTTAGCATTATAGCTGTTTTTTCATTAGTTTTCAAATATTTTTGCAAAAGTCCATAAACTAAAGTCATAAAATGTATCTCACTTTCATAATGTCCGATATCGATAAGACAGATATCACGAGCCTTTGCTTCCATTGCTTCATGATATTTAATATCGCCTGTGATAAAACAATCGGTTTTTATATTTGGGAGTAATGACATCCCCGAACCCGTTGTTAAAGATACTGTTCGTATCATTTTCTTTTTATTAGTGGTTTTTAATATTCGTAAACCTAATTTGTCTTTTAGAAGTTTTGCAAAACTTTTAAAAGATAAATTTATATCAGCTGTCAAAATAAAATCATCAGCTTTATGAAAATCTAATCCCAAAATATCACAACCAACATACTTATTTAAATGTGTTTTATCAATATTTGTATGCATCGAAATCAAGGAAATATCTTTTTTAATCAATTTTTTGAGTATTTTTGTACTATATGTATC
>JBASAI010000090.1:0-9354 GCA_049650525.1 Arcobacteraceae bacterium | reverse complement strand
TGTTTACCATGGTCTATTTTTTCTAATGGCATCCAGTCAGGATCGATACACATATTGATGCTTTTTTTGCTAACGAGATAGTTTTTTTCTTCTATTGATAATGATACATTACTTTGTGCAAAATTATTCGCATAAAGAATACTATTCAGCATAACCAATAAGATGATTTTTAAATACAATTTCATAAATTATATTTTATCATAATTCTTATGGTTATGTTTAAATTTTATCGATCACCTATTTCTTTTTAAAAACTTTCGCAACATCTTGGGCATATTGCAACTCTGTTGTGATCCCTACACACGAACAGTTTATCTCACTTAAGACATATTTATCACTACCATCTTTGTTGTAGTCCATTATATAATCCATCGTCCATAAAAGTGGATAGTTTTGTCCGCTTAGAAATTTTTTGATATCTTTTAGTCCCTCTTTTGTGAGTTTTACCACATCTTTCCATTTTGGAGCATCTGGTGATTCGTATTTGTATTTTGCACCTGAAAAAAGTGTTGCTGAAAACTCACCATCTTGTGGTTTTTTATGAACAACTGAAACTGGTTTATCATTGACAAGTACAACTCTCACCTCACCTTCAGCGATTCGCTCAAGATATCGACACCCTACAAAACCAGTTTTCCCTTGAAAATAAGCAGCGTGTTCATCATCTGCTTCAAAGTTCACTTCAAACTTTTCTAAAAACTCTTGGATATTGTCATAGTAAAATTTTTCATTATTAACAGCTTCTACTGTAAAAATAGATCCATCCTCTTTTTTAGAGACAAGATAGACACCCTCACCTGTTGAGCCGTAGTTTGTTTTTAAAACTCGTATATCATGCTTGTTTAAATCTTTTGGAAAATTGCGTACAAAATCAGTATAAGTATGATAAAAACAAGTTTCATCATCTCCTAGTTTTGTCCCTTTTAGTTTTGCTAAAATATCTTTGAAGTCAAGATTTATCATCACATCTGGATGAGTATGGATCTCAACACCACTGTTACTTAAAGCTTTTAAAAACTGAAAATACTCATCAACACCTTTAAGGTTTCCAGGATTGATACGACCGATTACTGCATGAGCATTTTCTTTTAAATACTCCAACAATTCATACTTTTTATTTGGTCTATAAAAAACAATCTCTGTTTTATATCCAGCAATCTCTTCTATCGCATTTAAAATAGGTTTTGAATCTGGTCTAAATCCATCAAATCCTTTGTCATTACCTTTTCCATACTCAATAATAAAAACTTTTTTCTTCATGTTTTTTCCTTTTTTATAAAATTGATACACCAAAAGGTGTGGTTCGTTTTTTTGATTCTTTTTTGATATTTCCAAGTATTAGGTCAAAATTGTCTTTGTTTATCTTTGGATCTATTTGAACAATTGCAGATGAAACACCTAAAAGAGCAAATTTTCTCTCAATGCCAAATCTATCTTTTGCACTAATATATCCATTTTCTTGATCTTCTTTTGAATATAACTCTTTTACTTTTAACTGAAACTCTTCTTGAATTTCTGCAATAATTTTATGTACAAATTCATAGTTTGTTTGCGTAAATCCCACAAAAAAGTCATCGCCTCCAATATGTGCTATAAAATTATTTGTTATGGAGTTTGCTTTTAAAAGTGAAGCAAAAAGTAAAATAGCTCGATCACCTTGTCTAAATCCGTAGTGATCGTTAAAAGGTTTAAAATCATTAAAATCAAAATAAACAATATAGAAAGTCTTTTTACTCTCGAAATTATTGAGAAGATACTCTTCTATTTTTTTATTTCCAGGGAGTTTTGAAAGAGGATTGGTATCTTCTGCCATCTCTAGATTTCTGTTGTATGAGATATCAAGAAGATTATTTACCGATAAAAAGCCAAAGTATTTATTGTTTTTTGTGATATGTACGCCATCGGTGTTTTCTTTGTTCATATTATAAATCTCTAAAATCTTATCAACACCCCATGTGATCTCAGCTGATACTACTTTTTTGATAAATTTTTTAATTTTATTGTGCCCGTTATCATTTTTTGCTAGTGCAATACCAAACTGAGAATAAGAGATCTTTTTTATATCTTTTTCAAAAATTACTCCACAAATATTGTGTAACTTATCGACAATCGGTACAAAAGAGTTTCCAGAATTTTCTTTAAAATAGATAAAAAGGTCATGCAAACTTGTGTCTATACAAAGAGGACTCATCTCTTCTATTTTATTTTTATCGATAAGATTTGTTGTAAAATATCGTTTGTCATTTTTGTACAATGAATCTATCTCTTCATATTTTGATTTTATTTTCAAAAGATCTATTTTGGGTTTTTGGATAAAATAACCTTGTAAAAGATCAGCTCCTAAACCTTTACAAGTATAGTATTCCTCTTTTGACTCAATCCCTTCTGCAATAACTCTCATCCCCATGATATGAGCCATATCTATAATCGAGCGACAAAAAAGTCTTTTTTTTGCATCTAATTGGATGTTTTGTATAAAAAACCGATCTATTTTGATGAAATTTGCTTCCGCATAATAAAGCAGCTGCAATCCAGCGACACCCGTACCAAAGTCATCGATAGCGATATCATATTCCTCTTGTTTATAACGATTTACCATCGTAGTCATCGAACTAGGATCTTGAAGTGTTCCTCTTTCGCTGAGTTCAAAACAGATAGATTTTTTATCAAGATTGAGTTTTTCTAAAATAAGTGAAGTATTTCCATGAGTAAAATCTGGCATATAAAGAAGTCTATTATCAAGATTGTAAAACATTTGAATATTTTCTATTTTTAGGCGTGAGAATTTTTCTAGTGCAATATATCGTAACTCTAAATCAAGCTGATATAAAACTCCATCATGAAAGGCATCATCAAAAAGATTGAAAATCGAAGGATAATTTCCAGCCTCGTAAAAATTTCGTAACAATGCTTCAACTGCAAAAAGATTTCCATTTTTCACATTTACGATCGGTTGGAATGCAAAATCTAATTTTGAGACTATTTTTTGCCATTTTTTATCTAACACAGATTACCTTTGTAATAATATGCAAGAATTTTATAGTAGGATGATTACATTATGATAACAAAATTATAAAAAGAATTATTAGAGTGAGTTGATCTCATCTATTGTGTAGTGTGTTCCTAAGATACGATTGATATGTTCTAGCTCGTAGGGAGTCACTACTTCGACCTCCATTGATTCTTCGATTTTATACTCGATATTGTTTGAGGGTGCGAAAAGAAGCTTCCCATTTTCAACTCGATAATATCCATCATCACTTATTGTCCACGGAGTATCAAAAGTAGTCATTTAGTTTGTAGTATTCAAATTATTTAATTTCATTTTCGAATTATAGCAAAGAATCATTAATCTTGAAAGGTATCAACATATAAATGCTATAATAAATGTATCAGAACTTTCTGATGTAAAATTTGAAATAAGGTTGCCTATGTTACAAAAGCTCAATGAATTACAATCTAAATTTTCACACATAACTGTCTTGTATGTAGAAAATGATTTGGTAGCCCAAGCATCTACAGTAGATTTCTTATTAAAAATATTTGACAATCTTATTGTTGTAAATGATGGAGAAGAAGCTCTTCAAAAATTTCAAGATAACCATATAGATATCATAATCACAGCTATAGATATACCTAAAATTAATGGTATAGAAATGATAAAAAAATTAAAAGAATTTGATAAAGATTTTCATACGATTGTTCTTTCTCACAATCATGAAGTAAATATTTTACTACAAAGTATCCAGCTTCATGTTGATGGATATGTTCCTAAATCTTCAGATTTTACAGAATTAGTGAAAACTATTGAAAAAGTTTTGCAAAGTTATCTTCATATATATGAAGCAAAAAATTATAAATATTATCTTGAACAGTATTTAACACTTATTGACAAAAGTAGTATCATCTCAAAAACTGATACTGATGGGATTATCACTTATGTAAATGATAGTTTTTGTAAAATTAGCGGGTATTCACGAGAAGAAATTTTAGGGAAAAGACATGACATCACGAGACATCATGAAAATACCGATGAAACTTACAATGAGCTTTGGAATACAATCAAAATCAAAGAGCAAACATGGGAAGGAATTCTAAAAAATAAATCAAAAAGTGGAAGCTCTTATTATGTACGAACGATAATCACTCCTATTAAAAATATTGAAGGTGAAGTCGTAGAGTATGTTGCAATCCGTGATAATCTCAATGCAATTATTGATGATAAAAAAATTCTTTTTGAACAAATAGAAGAAAATGAACTCTCCATATTAGTTTTACTACAAATAGATGAATTTCATATGCTCGAAAAATTTTATAATGTCACTATCGTTGATCAGGTAGAAAAACATTTTGCCTGTAATCTTCTCCCTTATCTTCCAGAAGAATATAAGTTCGAAAATGTTTATTCTATGGGAAATGGTAGCTTTGCTTTGTTGACTAATTTTGAGATGTTTGAAACATCAAAAATAAATATCGAAGAGTATCTTAATCTTTTTGTAAATAATGTCAAAGATTCCTGTTTAGAACTTGATGAAATGGAATTTGATCTCAATATTACTTTAAGTTATGCTATAGGAAAGTATATGTTGTATGAAGATACGAAAGAGGGATTGGAAAATGCATTACGAGAAAAAACTCGTGTAAATTTTTCAAATGATTCTTCGATTATTGCTTCAAAAGAAGCCAAAAATAATCTAGAAATGATAAAGACAGTAAAAATTGCACTTGATAACTTTAAAATTGTCTCGTATTTTCAGCCAATCATTAATAACAAAACAAAAAAAGTAGAAAAATACGAATCTCTCGTACGACTTATCAATGAAAATGGTGACATTCTTTCCCCTTTTCATTTTTTAAATATTTCTAAAAAAGGGAACTATTATAGTAAAATCACACAAAGAGTACTTGAAAACTCTTTTAAAATTCTACATACAATAAATACAAAACTTTCTATAAATATCTCCACAGTAGATATTGAAAAAGAACAAACAAGAGAACAAATACTTGATTTATTAGAAGAGTATAAAGATGATGCACATAGAATTATATTTGAACTCTTAGAAGATGAAAATGTAAAAGATTTTACTATTATCAAAAACTTTATTATGAAACTAAAAAGTAAAGGTGTCAAGATAGCGATCGATGACTTTGGATCTGGATACTCAAATTTTGAAAGAATTTTAGACTTCAATCCAGATATTGTAAAAATCGATGGATCGCTGATAAAAAATATCGAGTATGATTCTTTTAGTAGAGATATAGTTGAAACAATTGTTCTTTTTGCTAAAAAACAAAATATTGAAACTATTGCTGAATATGTAGAAAATGAATCAATTTTTAATATCTTAAATGAAATTGGAGTAGATTATTCACAAGGATATTATTTCGGCAGACCTGAAGAAATAGAGCATGTCTAAATTGAATAAAACATCAAACATAAACTTGGAAAACCTTCAAATAAACCAACTAGAAAGTATCAATAAAATCTTAGAGCAAGAAGATAAAAAACAAAAAAATACGATCCAAACAAACAAAAAAATTAAAAAAGGTATCACCTTAACGATTATAGCTATCATCTCTTTACTCTTGATTTTAGTTACAAATTTCACTATTGATGTCTATTTAACCTATACAAGTATCGTGGCATCAAACCAAATATTTGGTATTTTGTATCTTAGTTTATATCTGATTGCTACTATTGGACTGCTACTCTATATTTTTTATACTCAAAAAAATTATCTAAAGCTTAAGAATGCTTTTCTTATCCAAAATAAAACAGCAAACTACCAAGGCTATGAAGAAGAAAAACTCATTGCTCTTTCTATTTTGGAACATTATTTATCTCATCAAAATGAAGATATCGTAGCAAAAGCGATAATCCTAAAGCAAAAAATACAATCCAATAGTATCCATGCTCCTTTTGAAGCAATTAAAAAAACTATTATAGATGAGCTCGATAAAACATCTCTGAAAACAATCTATAAAAGTGCACAAGAGATCTCGTTATTTACAGCTTTTTCTCCTTCATCAGCACTTGATTCGATAATTGTGATTTTTAGTTCAATCAAATTGATGAAAAAGGTATTTTTAATATATGGATATAAAACGAATTTTTTCACCTCATTACTGATCTACCGAAAGATTTTAGAAAATGCTTCATTGGCTGCACTCATGGAATATGCAGATGATGGTATTGGTGAGTTAATTGGAAATTCTCTATTTTCTACTATTTCACTCAAAGTAGCACAAGGTATAGGAAACGGTGTTTTAATTTTACGAATAGGAAATATGATCATACAGAGTGCTAGACCATTTGCTTCTGATGGATCTATTGGTTCATATAAACAAATGGTCAAAATATTTTTTACATTTATGAAAGAAAAAATCATCAAAAAATGAAACAACATCTCACTAACTTTAAAAAAAGTCTTTCAACCAAAACAAAAGATATATTTAACACGACAAAAGATGCTGTAAATAATGCAAAAATAACGATGCAAAAACCATTAGATAATTTGCAATATATCAAAAATAAGAATAATCAAATCAAAGATATTATTCTGCAATCAAATCAAAAAATAGAACCACAAATACTCAATATCAATACCAAAATAAAGACATTTGAGGAAAAAAAACTAACAATGATCTCGAGTACTATTCAAGAATATATCTCTTTGATGAAACAAATCGAATATTTACCTTTTCCTATTTTAGAAAGTGAGAAACAACAAGACTGTTTTATTTTTGATTATGATGAATATAAAGAAAAATTTAATTTTATTCATAAAAAAATAGAAGTAGATGCACGATATATAGAGGTACTCACTCATACCCAAAATATTGAAAATACAATAGTTAAGTTTCAACATCTCGAATCATTTATGAATAACATCATCCATTTGCTAGAAAGGTACACTGTTTCGTGTACAAAACTCAATAAACAAACGATCAATATCATCATTAACATTGGAAGTAATTATAAAAAATACACCAAAGAACAAAAATTTCTTATCCAAAAACACAACTTTTACATCGATACACTCAAAAATATCAGCCATCAAAAACTACTTGATGAGCAAGGGCGATTGGATGATCGAATTGTAGCGATTATTCACGATTCAAATGAGTATCTAACTAGAAATAATGATATTGTTTTCAAAGATTTTCAACAGAAAAAGAATCCTTTAATATATATTTTACCTATCATGTTGCTCGTGGGGTTATTGGTCTATATTGTCTATTTCTAATACATTTTTTCCTAACTGCATAGATACTATACAAATTTAGCTCACTAATTCACCCTTCTTACATTATAATAAATAGATATCGTATGAGGAGTACAAAATGAAATATATTTATATTATAAAAACAGGTGAAACTTTTCAATCAATTGAAAAAAAACATGGGGACTTTGATCAGTGGATCATCGATTTTTTAGGTAGAACCAATAAAAATATTAAAGTAATATCAGTACTAGAAAATGAAAAACTTCCAAGCCTTAAAAGTGCTCTTGGGTTCATCATCACAGGCTCACATGCTATGGTAAGCCAAGAGCTTCCATGGAGTGTAAAACTTGAAAAATATATCCAAAAAATATCTATAAAAGAAGTGCCACTTTTAGGTATATGTTATGGTCATCAGCTCATAGCAAAAGCACTCGGTGGAAAAAGTGGTTTTAATAGAAAAGGTAAAGAGATCGGAAAAGTAAAGATAAATATCGCAAAACGATCACGTACAGATCCATTGTTCCAAAACTTTCCTAAGAAATTTAATGCTTTTGAAACACACTATCAAAGTGTATTAAAACTTCCAAGTGATGCTATAATTTTAGCATCAAACTTCAAAGATAAACATCAAGCAGTACGATACTCAAAAAATATATGGGGAGTACAATTTCATCCAGAATTTAATAAAACAGTTATGAATAAGTACATCCAAAATCAAGAAAAAAACTTAATAAAACTAGGCTTTAATATAGAGACACTTTTAAATAATATAGATAATTGCCATATAAGTCATAAAATACTTACTAACTTCCTTAACATTATAGAACATCAAGATCATAAACTTTAAAGTTTATGATGAACAACTTATATGTGATATTCCCCCTATTTTAAAAAACTCTGTTGGTTTCAATCTATAATATTTTTCCTCTATCTCTTTAGATTGCAAAGAATAAGGATCTGTCATCACCTCTTGTAGCTCTTTAATGAGATCATAGTTCTCCTCTTTTGCTTGCTCATACGCAGGAACCAAAAACCACTCTCTTAAAGTGTATTTTGGATTGATCAGTTTCATTTGAGCACTTAGTTGAGTTAGATCAGAACTATCGATAAGCGATCTCCATTGTTCTAGCCATATATTCCATCTATTTATAATATTTTCATCAGACAATGGTGCATAAAAACTTTTTTGTAAATCAGTGATATTTTCAGGTATTTTTGAAAGTTCACGAAAAAACAAAATATAATCCACAGCACTTTGTGTCATCAAAATCTCCAAATCTTCATAAAGTTTTTCATCATAATTTGTAAGTCCTAGTTTACTAGCCCACATTTTTTCCATCGCATCTTGCATCACAAGCGAAAAATCTTTTCGTATCGCATCTAACTGATCTATATATTTTTCATCATGATTCACTAGCTGTACCAATGATGTATAAAACACATGAAAGTTACGCTCTGCTGCATTTGGCTGATTTAAAAAAGCGAAGTGTCGTCCTCCTCCTGTCCATGGCTGATAGTCAGGATCAAACTTATCGATAAAACCAAAAGGACCAAAGTCAAGAGTAAATCCACCAGCAGCGCAATTATCACTGTTAAAATTTCCTTGACAATATCCCACACGAATCCAGTTTGCCACTAGTGCTGTCAAACGAGCGCGAAACTCTTTTGCCAATAAGATCACCTTTTCCTCTAAAGGTAAAGCCCGATCGATAACTTCACTATACTCACGATCGATCAGATGCAACACAATTTTTTCAAGCTCTTCATACGCTTTTGGGTGTTCTTTTTTACGAGTTCGTCTTGCAAAAAGTTCTATTTGCCCTACTCTTAAAAACGATGGTGCAACACGAGTAGATATCGCAACATCTTCATAGATCATTCTATCTGGATCTACTGAGTGAGAATTAGCAGAATACCACGGTCTTTGGACTTGCTCTGTTTTGGAAGTATACAAACTCAAAGATCGTGATGTCGGCACGCCTAAAGCATACATATGTTCTTGTGCTAGAAACTCTCGGATACTCGATCTCAAAACTGCTCGACCATCAGCTCCACGACAATATGGTGTTCGACCTCCACCTTTGAGCTGCATCTCCCATCTTTTGCCATTTAAAACTCCCTCAAAAAC
>JBASAI010000089.1:0-4218 GCA_049650525.1 Arcobacteraceae bacterium | reverse complement strand
GAGTTTATCATCTTTATCTGACTGACTTTTCCCTTTGATTTGTATATATTTTTCATAACTATTTTCAAGAATATTTAACTTTTTCATATAAAGGGCTAATTGTTTTTCATAAATAGCTAACTGTTTTTTCTCTAAACTATCATCTAGTTTGATGACCACTTTATTGATAACTTTTGTTTCATCATTTTTATCAAGTTGAACAATTTCACCAGCACTTTGTGCATATAAAGTGTAGCTCTCATAAGGTTCAACTTTTGCCATATAACTTTGAGCAGATAATAGTAGAGGTGTTAAGAGTAGTAGTACAAATTTTTTCATATTTTTAATCCTTTATTTTAAAAAGTGTTGCATAAAGAGCTGGAACATAGATTAGGTTTAAAATAGTTCCCCATGCGATTCCAAATCCTAAAGAGATGGCAATTGGCTGTAACATAACTGATTCTCCTGTAGGGAAAAAGATAAGTGTAGCAAGTCCCAAAATAGTTGTAATTGAGGTTATAAGTATAGGTCGTACACGCTGTTTTGCTTTTTTGAAAAACTCTTCCCTATTTTTTGTATCATGTAAAAAATCAAGCATAATAATACCATCGTTTATAACAACTCCAGCAAGTCCTAGCATCCCTATAAATGATTGTGAGTTTAGATTGATTCCCATCACAAAATGTCCGATAATCGCACCAAATGCTGTAAAAGGAATCACCGATAAAATGATAAAAGCACTTTTAAATGATGGAAAATTTATAAGAAGTGTTAAAAATATAAGAAAAAGTGCCACTAAAAAGGCTTTTATCATATCACTTGCCATTTGTGAGCTTTGTTCTCTCTCACCTCCAAAACTTATCGTTACCCCTGATTGTTCTATTTTTTCTATGCTTGAGTTTAGTTGTTGTATCACTTCAGTTGCGCTTGTGGTTTTTGTATCTACATTTGCATATACTTTCTTTTGAATTTCACCATTTTCTTTCTCTATCTTTTCAAAATTACGCTCTATTTTAAAATCTACAAGTTGCGATAACTCTATTTTTTTATCATCGATACTTATCAAGAAATGTTTTAGTTCATCTAAACTATCTTTATACACAGATTGAGTATATATATCAATAACTCCATCTTTATTAAAAGTATTTCCTTGATCTTTTTCCATAAAGTAGTTTGTAATTTGAGATGCTATATCTTTATCACTAAGCCCTAAACCTAAGGCATAACTATTTAATGAAAACTTATACTCACTATCTCCTAACTGTGTATTGTCAGCTATATCTTTAGTTCCCTCTATTTTTGAGATTGCAGTTTTAAGCTCATCGATTGCACTTAAAAGTGTAGTTTTATCATCACTACTAAGCTTTAACTCGATATCTGTTTTTACAATCCCTATTCTACTTGTTACGACATTAAATTCAACGACCTTGTCCTCTTTTGTCAAGGGCTGTACAAGTGCTCTAATTTGCTTCATAGCTTCACCTGTACTTGTTGTTCTGATTTTACTTGCCTGTTCAAAGTCAAAACTAAAGTTTAACACAGGATTAACATAACTATTTATAAAATTATCTTCTTTAAGGTCTTCTAATTGTAAAGCCAAAGTAAATCCATTTTCAATGGTTTCACTTTCACTTGCAACATTTATAAATCGCCCTACTGTTGCATCTACATTTTTAATAAAAAGCTCTTTCGCATTTGCTAAAATAATTTTTTCATATTTTTGAGTGAGTATATTTGTCTCCTCTAATGATTTTGCTTCGTCAAGTTTAAAAGAGAGTGTTACATTGCTTGAAACCATATCTGGCATCATTTGGAATCTACTTTGTGATACGAAAAGAAAAGTCAAAAGTGGAACTGTGATAAAAAACATCATTAAAAATGTTTTTTTATAGTGAATCACTTTATGTAAGATATTTTCATAGATATTATAGGCTTTTGTCCAATCAAGCATCTTATCTTTTCTTTTTAAAGTATGTTTTGCATGCAGTGGTAAAAAGATAAACGACTCCACAAGTGATGCAAAAATAAGTGAACAAACAACTATAGGAATAAGTTGCATCAGTATCCCAAACTCTCCACTTATTAAAAGCATAGGCAAAAAAGCGAAAATTGTTGTGAATGCTGCAATTAAAACAGGGGCAACCATCTCTTTTGTACCGTTTATTACAGCTGTTTGGACATCTTCACCCTCATCGAGATGCCTTTGTATATTTTCACTTACAATAATCGCATCATCAACTACTATCCCCAAAGACATCAGCATCGCCATAAGTGAGAACATATTTAAACTATATCCCATTTGCTCAATGACTAAAAGACCTAATATAAAGGAAAATGGAATACCTATAACAATCACAAAAGATATACGAGCACTAATAAGGACATACATAGATAAAGCGACTAAAATAAGCCCCAATGTAATATTTGCAAGGATAGTTTTAATCCTATCCTCTAAAGGTCCTGAAGAATCTCGTGTAATTGAGATAGTTAAATCATCCATTGAGTTTTCATACTGATCTAACATATTAGTAATGTTTTTAGCAACTGCTATAGAATCAGCTGCATCATTTTTATACACATTTAAAGAAACTGTTGTTTCTCCATTAAGTCGAGAGATAGTTTCATCAAGAGGATAATCAATCGTAATATCAGCGATATCTTTTAAATACACTTTTTTATCATTAACTTTAATGATAGTATTTTCCCATAACTCTTGTTCAAATTTATTGTTATTTGCTGTTAAATAGATATGGTTCCCAACTTGTTCTATTTGTCCAACGGGATAGATATATGAAAGATTTTGTATAGCACTGATAACTGAATCACTCTGTAAGCCATACATATTTATTTTTTTATGATCTAAATACAGATCAATCTGAAGATCGCTATCTCCAAAAATATTTACCTCACTAATGCTTGCTATTTTTAAAAGTTTAGTTTTTACCATATCCGAGATATCTAAGATTTCAGCTTTTGATCTATTTTGTGAAGAGATAGATACATTTAAAAGTGACTGTTGTTTTTCATTACTACTTACTGAGGGTTCAGTCATATCACTTGGAAGATTTTGTTTTGCAGCACTTACAGCAGCTTCTATTTCACTTTGAATCTGCTGTTTATCTTCACCATCTTGTAGCTCTACAGTTATAGAGAAACTACCATTTCGTATCGTTGATGTTACTTCACTTACCCCTGAAATAGTATCTATTTGATTTTCTATTTCGATAACTGCAAAGTTGTTAAGATTGTCAGCACTTGCTCCACTGTAACTTCCACTTACAACTATACTATCTAAACTTACTGTTGGAAACATCTCTTTTGGAATTTTGTTATAAGAAAATATTCCCATAACTAAAACAAACACTAAAAGGGTATAATTTAAACGCTGGTTTTTTAAAAAGTATTCTATAATAAAATTCATGCTCTCTCTTTAACTTTAATATAATTACAATTATACTCCCACTATATTAATGGTATGTAAACAGTTCAAGTAAAGAAAGCGCAGATATTATCTATTTTATTTTAGAAATCGTTTCAAGATATTCAGATATCTCTTGTATCTCTTTGGTTGATACATGCCAACTTCCAAGATACTCTTTGAGTGAATATATGATAATATTTACAAGTTTTTGTTGAGTAGGAAGTGCAAGATACTTATCATAGTTTTTGCTTACTATTTTCATCTCATCACTATATTCATCAATTAAAAAACTTTTATCTTCTTCACTCAAACTTGTAAAAGATTTTTCTTCCAATACTTTTTTTATTAATAATTCTGCTTTTTCTCTTCTATTTTGTTCCATATTTTTCTCCATGTTTTTACTATTGTAACTTATCGGTCAATTTTGCACCAAACACTTTTTCGATATAGGGTGAAATTTGCCACTGTTTTTTAAACTCATTATATTCTTTGACAATTTTTGAAACATCTGTCGTATCTTCAAAAAATGCTCGTATCATCACATTTTTAGGTGTGTGTTCCATATCGATGAACTCGATCACTTGTGTACGATATCCCATGATCTCTAAGACATTGGCTCGAACGCTATCGGTGAGGAGCGTTGCTAGTTTTTCTTTTATGATTCCATATTTCATCATAGGATTCATCTTTTCATTTTTGATCTTTTTCAAAAATTCATGCTGACAACAAGGTACTGCTAAAATAACTTTAGCTCCCCAACTCACAGCTTTTGCTAATGCATCATCTGTAGCAGTATTGCAAGCATGTAGTGAGATCAC
>JBASAI010000088.1:0-2422 GCA_049650525.1 Arcobacteraceae bacterium | reverse complement strand
GTCTAAATAACTTAAAATAAATAAAAAAACAGCCAATAAAAATAAAAAAATTACCAAATAATTGAGAGAGGAAGTTGTGTTCTGAATACTTCTTATATGTGTTTCAATTACTATTTGGGCACTAGGGAAAAATAATATAATGCATGTAATTAATATAGCTAATATTATAGATATATATCCCAATTCTTTATATAAGCTTTTTTTATTCACTACAAACCCCACTATCTTTAAAATTTTTTGTCAATTTCTTATGTTTTTGTTTCTTTATCATATTTAACCTTTTCAATAATTATCTCTTTAATATTTTATTTTTTAGAATTCAAACACTAACTTGGGTTGTATATTATTCTCTTTTTATAATATTACTGCATATAAATAGTTACTTTTAGTGATATCATTCTTGGGTATTATACACTATTTTTCTTATGTTAAAAAATAATGTTAATTATGATAAAAATCACATTTAATAAAATTTGATGAAAAGAGCTAAAATACTTTTTGTTCATATATCAAAATTATTGAATATTCAAAACTTATATGAAAAAAGCTGTATAATAAAACTATTAAAATTAAAGGTATTGTAATGGAATTTTTTTCTCTTTTAGTTATTTGTGGATTAGTTATGTTTTTTTGGAAAAGAAGTAAAAAAAATCAAGATCTAAATAAAAACTTACATACAAAAAAACAAGAAAATAATGACAATGTAGAATATAAACATAATTTTACAACAGATTATCAGTCTGAAAGAGTGACAAAACAAAAAGATATAGAGGAAGGTCGGCGTATAAATCAAGAAAAAATTAACTACAAAATAAAAGACACTTCACTCAAAAATAAAATGATTATAAATATAGTTCAAAATAAAACTATAGAATCAAAAATGATTTGTTCACAAGGGTTTAAAAATCATCATT
The DNA here is from genome assembly GCA_049650525.1 of Arcobacteraceae bacterium. GTDB lineage: Bacteria > Campylobacterota > Campylobacteria > Campylobacterales > Arcobacteraceae > JAIOSF01. Next base: position 1,508 of record JBASAI010000088.1, on the reverse strand, counting down.
GTATTTCTATCGTTGAATTATATGATAACCGTGTATTAGGTTTCAAGTCAACAAAAAATATCAGAGATGAATGGATTTTTGAAAAAGCATTTGATGTAAAAGTAAAAGATAATAAATTTATTGTAGAAGAAATTATGTATTGTGTAGAAGATTTTATATTATTAGAGAAAGTCACTTTTTCATACTTTAAAAAAGGATATGGTACTTATAAGATAGAAAACATATCGATCAATTAAACAAAACCCATCCCAAACCAAATACAACACAAAGAACCAAAGAAACTTTCATTCTAAATAGTATATATTTATGAGATGGCATCATTATCTTTTTTTCTTGGATTTAGTATAATTCGTTCATGATAATAATCTTGTGCTTCAAGTGAGGCTATCAGCCATATAGGAAGATTAGAGTATTTTTCTTCATAATATTCTTTCTTTTTAATACGATAATAATGTATTCCCTCACTTCTATCCATTTCTATTGCTATATCATAAGCTTGGCTCATATTATTAAAATAATTTTCAGCTGTTTTAAGTATTTTACTATCTGTATAATTCTCCAACCAACTATCTATCCAAGGTGGAACGGGTTTATTTTCGTCATTCCAATTATTTACTGTGTTATATGAAATATTCGATAAATTTGCAAATTCTTTTTTACTTAAATTTATCTCTTTTAAAATCTTCGTCAAATTAGCTTTAGTCACGATATTTCCTTACTTTATAGAAAGGGGTCTGTTTGAAACAGATACCTTTAAAGGTATTCTTTTGATGTATTAATTATATCTAATTATATTTAAAAGATGTATTATCTATTGACATTTATATTTTTATGATGTATAATTTCTTCATAAAACATCAAAGGAATGTAAAATGAGTATAAAAGTTATATCAAAAAGTGGGAAAAGTAGAGTTTTAAGAGTAGATAGTCACGAACAAGTTGCAAAAATAGCATATAAGTTTGATAGATGGGAGTATGTAAGATGAATAATTTAATCCAAATCGTAAATAGCGAAGCAAGAGTTTCACACAGAATCATTGCTGATGGTACAAACAATAAGCAAGATAATATAAATCAACTTATAAATAAACATTTATCAGATTTTCAAGAGTTTGGAGAAGTAGAGGTACAGTTGTCAAAAGTGCAAACACCAGGTGGAGTACAAAAGCAAAAAACATTTATGCTAAATGAACAACAAGCAACATTACTCATGACATATTTAAGAAATAGTGAGATAGTAAGAAGATTTAAAATAAGACTTGTAAAAGAATTTTATGCTTTAAAAGAAAGTACACAACCATCACATCACCAAATACTAGGCTATAAATCACAATTATCTCAACACTCAAAAAAGATAAAGTCACTCGAAGCTAGAGTACTTTTACTAAATGAAGAGATAGATCAAGCACCAAAGTTTAAGCCAAGAGATAAAAATAGCCTTTTTGAGATACTGTATCAACAGTCACAACAGTATCACGAATCAGTAGCAAATGTAAAAGCAGCCATAG
>JBASAI010000087.1:0-2406 GCA_049650525.1 Arcobacteraceae bacterium | reverse complement strand
GTGTACTTTTGTATAAGTGTTTCATCATCTATGAGATTTTCATACTCTATGCCTAATACACTTGATAGCTCTTGCTTTTGTTTTATAATCTTATCTGCTAGAGTTGTTTGGGCACTTTGTGTACTTTGTAGTTGTGTTTGTACTACTCGTAACTCTTTTAGCTTTATACTATTGGCTTCAAAAGAGACCTGCTCTTTCATATAAAGATCTTTTGTCTTTTTTGATTGTGTTTGTTTGAGACTTAATAGGGTTTTGATTTCCTCTTTTTTCTTTTGGAGGTTTTCGAGTGTTTGTGTACTGTTCTGTATATACTTTACAAGAGTATTTTTTTCTTGATAGAGTGAGTGTACATTGAGTGCTTTGTTTGCACGAGCTAGTTTTGTAAACTGCTCTTTGTTTTGTTCTTTTTGCTCGCTACTTTGTATATAGAGTTTTGTATACTTACTATAGTCTGATTCTAAAGTGGCAAGTGTAGTTATCCAGTGCTTTATGCTTAAGAGCTCTTTCTCTTTACTATCGAGTTCTAGTTTTTGTTTTTTGTGCTCTTCTAACTCTTGTGTTTTTTGTATCACTTCAGTACTATCCAAAAGCTCGGTTGAGTCTAGTATCTTCTTATGGGAGTTTATATCTGTTTCATACGCTTTATGTCTAGCAAATATCTCTAATGATATCTCTTTGTATATCTGAGTACCTGTCATCTTTTCCAAAAGTGTCGATCGCTCTTTTTCGTCCGCTTTTAAAAATGCATCAAAACCACCTTGAGCCAATACCATAGACTGCTTAAATCGCTCAAAGTCAAGACCAGATAACTCCTCTACATATTTAGGTACATCACGAAGCGTTGCTTTGATCACTTTTGAAGATACTACATCTACGATCTCCATCTTTGCACTTTGAAACTTTCCATCAGTACTTTTACGAGCTCTTTTTTGACTCCAAGAAGATCGATAGATAATCCCTTTTATCTCAAACTCCACTTCACAGTAACACTCCCCTGTATGTCGAGACATCAGTTCATTTGGATTTTTCAGTCGTGGCGTTCTTCCGTATAAAGCACAAGTGATGATATCTAGTATAGTACTTTTACCAGCTCCTGTAGGTCCTGTTATAGCAAAAAGAGCATTGTCATCTAAAAAAGTTTTGAAATCTATCTCATTTTTACCTTTGAGAGAGTTTATATTGAGTGATTTAATTTTTAATATTTTCATCGTAGAGTTACCTTCTCTACTACCTCTTTAAAATGAAGTGTGAGTTCATCTTTAAAATCACCCTCTTCTAGCTTTTCACTACTCAGTCTTCTTTGAAATACATCTTCGGGTATTAGTTGATCCAAACTTGTTACTTTTAGCTCTTTTGCTTCTAGTTTTTTTTCTGTTCGATCTATTTTGATAGCTAAGATGATCAGTTCTAACTCGTTTACATATTCTCTTATAGCCTGATTTGCAAACATTGGATTTTCATCTTTGAGATGCACTTCAATCCAGGTAGTCTTGTCTTCTATTTTCTCTAGTTCACTTTTGATATGTTCAAGATCACCTTTTAACACTAGCAGTTTTCTATATAGCGGTATCTCTAGTTCTTTTACCTCTACATTCTTACCGTGAAACTCTACGATATTGATCTTCTTTTTTTGATTTGCTTCAGAGAAACTTAGTGGAATAACAGATCCACTATATCGCACATGATTAGATCCTACAGTTTGATTTATATGTAGATGCCCTAGTGCAACATAGTCAAAATATTTTCCTAAAAAGTCACTACCAATATCTAGTGTTCCACCTATATAGATATCTCTTTCACTTTCACTAGTTCTACTTCCTACTGTTGTAAGATGTCCTGTAGCAATTATTGGTAAGTTATCTTCTTTTGTAAGTTTGATTGCTTCTTCATATACATCTATATAATGTTGTTTGATTCCATCATTGAGTGACGATTCTTTTTGTGTGAGTGTTTGTGCACTTATAGATTTTCGAACAACACTATCTCTCAAAAATGGTACAGCACAAACCACCCCTTGAAGTTTCTCTTCTTTGTATATAGGTATAAGCTCGTTTTCATCTTCTTCACCTGAAGTGATCACATGAATATTCATATATTCTAGCATCTGTTTTGAAGCTTTGAGTGTAGATATCGAGTCATGATTTCCAGCTGTTATGATCACTGTTATATTTTTAAGTGAAAACAGCTCTTTTAAAAAGTTATAGTAAAGCTCCAACGCATAATTCGGAGGATTTCCAATATCAAAGATATCGCCTGCTACGATAAGTACATCGATACTCTCTTTTTCTATTATCACATAAAGCCAAGAAAGAAAAGCTCGATGCTCCTCTTCCCTACTTTTGCCAATAAACTTTTGACCGATATGCCAATCTGATGTGTGTAGTATTTTCATAATTTATTATATCA
>JBASAI010000086.1:0-4070 GCA_049650525.1 Arcobacteraceae bacterium | reverse complement strand
ACCCTAAACATAGCAACACACAACAAAATATTTCATGCTGATGAAGTAACAGCAGTGGCACTTTTGAAGATATTTACAGATGATGAGATCGTAGTACATCGTATAGATCACGATACTGAGGATTTTACTGCCTATGATATGGTGATCGATATCAGTAAACAATTTGATGGGAAAAAGTACTTTGATCATCATCAAAATAAAGGTGGCAAAAGTAGTGCTGGACTTATCTGGGAGTATTTGGGTGTCGAAGAGGATTATCCTAAGATATCAAAGCTTATTCGTCTTGTCGATGATAATGATGTAGGAATACAAAAAGCAAAACCATTTGAGTATTCTAATCTTTTAAAATGCTACAATCACTCAAATATCCATGGCGATGAACAAAATAGACAGTTTGACAAAGCGGTCAATTTTGCAAAAACGATATTGATCTCGATGGTCGAATTTGCTGATAGTTTAAAAGATTCTGAAAAGATTATTCGTGATTCATTTATGTTTGATAACAATGATAGTATTCTAGAACTTGCAAGTTTCACGCCACACTGGGCGATGTATGTAAATGCAAAACTTACTCCAAATATCAAAGCTGTAGTATGGGAAGATAAAGAGGATGAAAACTGGAAAGTTAGAATCCCTGCAAAAAGACTAGGATCATTTGATCTTCATGGAAAAGCACTCACTCAAGATGAGAGTATGAAGTTTGTTCATAGTTCGGGACATTTTGGTATCGCTAAAGATGAAGCAACGATGAAAGAGTACTTAAAAAAACAAAAGATATAAAGAGCGTGTACTTTAGTGTACACTTTTTTTGGATAGGAACTCTATTTTTTGTACATTTTCTTCTAAGGTATCTACTGAACTATCAAGTGTAAAATGATAATTTGTGGCATCTTTCCAATTCTTTTTTGTAAAATGAAGTGCATAATTGGCTCTTTGTTCATCTGATTTCTGTAGATCTTCATCTGTAAAAAGTGTTTTTATATTGTACTCAGTATTGATTTTATTTTTTCTATACTCTTTGTTTGCGTGGATAAAAATATTTGTACAGTTTGGATGATCTTTTAAGATAAAATTGGCACATCGACCTACAATGACACATGATTGTTTAGTACAAATATCTCGTATGATTTTACTTTGTATCAAAAAAAGTAGATCTTTTGGTGGTAACTCATCATTTACATACATATAGTTTTGTTCATATAGATCATAGAGTAAAGAGTGTGTGAGTTTTTGTTCATTTTCTTGAATATATTCTTTTGTATATCCTGTTTGTTGTGCTGTTAAATCTACTAACTCTTTATCATAAAATGCGATTCCTAAATGTTTGGCGAGAAGTTGTCCTATCTCGTGACCACCACTTCCAAACTCTCTTGAGATAGTGATCACAAATTTGTCATTATACTGAGAAGTTTGCTCTTGTGTTGGCTCTTCTGAATGAGTTTCTTCAAATAGCCATCTATCTACAAAAGTAAGTTTCATCGTAAAAAACTTGATAAGAGCACCAATAGTTAACGCAGCGATGATACTTCCCTCACGAATCCCCACAATAGTTTCAAAAAATATATAAGAACTCACAACTCCGATGATCACCATCAAACTATCCATAGAGATTTTTATCTTTCCAAACTCTTGGCTGAATTTTTGCATAATAGTGATCACTAAACCTTCTAAAGGAAGATATGTCAATCGTGTTTTAATCAGCAAAAATATTCCAAAAGCCAATACAACACAGGCAAATAAACATAAAATAAGTTGCTCTATATAATTTGTAGGATCTAAGTTTTTGACAATATCCATCGTTATATCGATACAATATCCAAAAACAATCACAGCAGGAAGCTGTACAAGCTGAATGAAATCATATCTCTTGCGAAGAAGCGCTATTTGTATCACTACAAATATTGCATTGAGTAAAATAGTTGTTTCCCCAATAGTGAAAGGATATTCGAGACTATAGATGTAAGGGACACATGAGATGGGAGAAACTCCGATATCAGCTTTGACTGAAAAGGCAACCCCAAATGCCATGATAAAGAGTCCTGTAGTAAATACGAGGACTCTTTTGAGGAGGTTTATTGTGATGATATTTTTTTGTAACACTGGTATTCTTTCTTATTTGAATTTTAAGAATTTGATTATACTCCTAACTTTCTAATTTATATATGAAGACTAGTAGTATACATAAATCTAAAATGAACAATAACAAGATGAATCAACAGAAAAAGTATATGAAAAATCTGTATAAGAGTGTAAAATAACTATATAAAAAAGGATCATAAATGGCATGTACAAAATGTAGTGAGAAATTTACACTTAAAAAAGAGTTTGGAACCATTTTCTTTATAACCGAGCATGAAGAGCTTATAGAAAAAATGGAAATATTTTTGGATAAATTGTATCTAAAATCAAACAAAACAAATGGTCTTTTAAGTACGGATGTAGAAAACTGTTATACTTTTTTTGATGAAAATTTAGATGCTTTTAAAACAAATTTTAATGACCTTGAAAAAGAACATATCAAAATCTATATCTCACCAGAAAAAACTAATCTTAATTTTCAGCTACTATTATCTGCAAAACCATTACAAAGATTTATAAATCTTTTTGATGATCAAGATTTTTTTGACATTGTAAATAATGAATCTTTGACATCATATTTCCAACCTATTGTAGATATAAAAACAAACAGTATATATGGATATGAAACACTTGCCCGTGGAGTAAAAGCAGATGGAAGTTTGATGTATCCTGATGTTCTTTTTGAAAAGTCTAAAAGAAATGATCTCAATTTTAAACTAGATAGACTTTGTAGAGAATCATCTTTAAAAACTGCAGCTACAAAAAAAGTACATCAAAAAGTGTTTATCAATTTTATACCTACTTCTATATATGATCCAGAATTCTGCCTAAGCTCAACTGTAAAATGGGCAAATCAGTTAGAGTTTGATCCTTCACAAATAGTTTTTGAAGTAGTTGAAACAGAGCTAGTAAAAGATCAAAAACATCTTAAAAAGATATTGGAATACTATAGAGAAAAAGGCTTTAAAATAGCACTTGATGATGTGGGAGAAGGGTACTCAAGCTTAAATATGCTTATAGAACTCAAACCAGACATCATAAAAATAGACAGAAATATCATAAGTGGTATAGATAAAGATGAACTCAAACAGTCAGTTTATAAAGCACTTTTCAATCTAGCACGCGAACATAATATCACTGTTTTAGCAGAGGGAGTTGAAACACTGTATGAACTCAAGATGATCAAATCTATTGGTGTTGATTTAGTACAGGGATATTATTTTGCAAAACCAAGTGCTGAACCAATACGAAAAATTTAATGAAATCTACAAAATGATATAATATAATAATAAAAAAGGAGTCGAGTATGTTTATGAAAAGTATATTAGTATTGGTTACTATGTTTTTTGTGGGGTGTAGTTCAAAATATCCACCTTTAGAAACGGTTAAAAAAGTTGATATCGAAAAGTATAAGGGTACTTGGTATGAAGTCGCGAGATTTGAGCATTTTTTTGAAAAAAATTGTAAAAATGTAACGGCGACTTATGAGATACGAGAAGATCAAAAAATCGCTGTGACAAATAAATGTACAGATATCACAACAAATAAAGAAAAAGAAGCTACAGGTGTAGCATATGCTATCGATAAAACAAACTCAAAATTAAAAGTAAGTTTTTTTAGACCTTTCTATGGGGATTATTGGATATTGGATTTAGAAGAAAACTATCAGTATGCACTCGTTGGAAGTCCTAGCCGTGAACTTTTATGGATATTGAGTCGAACAAAAAAATTGAGTGATGAAACGAAACAAAATATTTTGAAAAAGTTACCAGATTTAGGGTTTGATCAAGAGAAGTTTATCTGGACTATACAGGAGTAATGATGAAAAAAGTTATATTAGGTTTAGTATTTATAATAAGTATATTAGGAGCAAAAGAGATGAATATTTATGATATAGAAGTGAAAACAATTGATGGTGAAACTATCAAATTGGAAAAGTATAAAAATAAAGTGATGCTTATCGTTAATGTAGCGAGTAAGTGTGGATTTAC
>JBASAI010000085.1:0-1743 GCA_049650525.1 Arcobacteraceae bacterium | reverse complement strand
CTAATATGCTCATCACTCTAGCAGATAGATTTCCATCTTTAACCGTAATCGATGTAAAAAGTTTATTTGAATCTTTTGCAAGTTTAGTAAAAAATGTCACAAATATCACAGATAAAATGAGTTTATACTCTATTATCATAGGTTTATTGATGAGTTTTATTATCATTCAGTACCAAATGAACCTACAAAAAAACAATATCTTGCGACTCAAAATGATAGGGGTAAAAAATAAAACGATACGAAACTCTTTTCTTCTTGAGTTTGGTTTGATCTCTTTTAGTGCAAGTTCACTAGGAATCATTTTAGGAAGTATTGGTTCATATATCATCAGTTCTCAACTATTTGAATCATACTGGGACTTTAGACCAGATGTTTTGCTGATGTACTTTTTCTTTATACCTATTTTGACGCTAATAATTGTGAGTTTTTTTACTTCGAAGATAATACACCAAAAAGAAAATGTACTTTTTGGTGAGTAGTTTAAATAGTTGAGTTATTAGTAAAAACTAATAACTCATAGAACCCGCGTTTAATAATCCGATCGCAATAGATATCATCGCAGTTAAGATACCAGCTGATACAACACCTTTTTCTATGAGTGCTCTTACTGAATACTTTCCATTTGTTCGTGTCATAATAAATGCAAATACAAGCTGTATCAGCATCGCTACAAAAGCCCACACTACAAAGTCAAAATACGATACAGAGTTTGTAAGTGCACTATAAAGTGGGATACTAAGCCCAACTATAGCTCCACCAAAACCAATAGCAGCTGCTGTATTATTTTCTTCAAATATCATCTTGTAGTCATCATATGGAGTAACCAGTACATATAAGAAAAGAAAAAGCACAACTATTGCCAAAGCTGTGATAAAAAATAGTCCGAAAAAGAGGAATGAGTCTAAAAACATAAAGTAAATCCTTAATTAAAATTTTATAATACTATCAAAGAAAGACTTAATGTATTAGCACATTATATGATTACCCTTTTTTTAAACCTTCTGCGTGTGATGTCGAATGTCCTTTATCATTTAAACAAAGTGTTTTTCTATCATCTGAGATCTTAAAAGCAGCTCCAAATCCTAAGACAAAATTACCATCTTTTGGAGTAAGTTTATAAAATCGTGAGTCTTTCATCATCGAAAAAAATGACACTTTATCTTCAAATCTTTTTTTGAATAAATCATGGATTTTTTTTTCTCTTTCATCATCTTCTGCAAATGGTTCTGCATCTGCTTTAAAGTACATTCGTCTTCGTGCATAGATGTGATCAGTAACACTTTCATCTTCTAAGAACATAATATGAGCTTTTCCTGTTGCATTTATGTTGTGTGAGTGTTTTACAGCAGTACTAATAAATACATAAAAGTTCCCCTCTTCATCTTCTACAAATGGAGAGTATGAAACAAATGGTTCACACTCTTTATCAACTGTTGAGAGTAAAACTGATTGGATATTTTGTAAAAAAGGAACCATTTCCTTTTGTGCGTCTTCTATAGATATTCTTTTCATTATTGACCTTTAAATTTTTTAAAGTGTACTCTATCTATGCTTTATCAAGTTTTATTTACTAAGACTAATTTTCTTTTTTAGATTCACAGTTCACAATTTTGATATCGTTTAATTTATCAAATAGTGAAAGAGTAAAACTCTCAACATCAGCTGCAATTTGGCGTAAAATCTCATTTGAGGCTTTATTTGCATTTTGATTGATATATTCTTGAACAGAATGGTGTACATTTT
>JBASAI010000084.1:0-12331 GCA_049650525.1 Arcobacteraceae bacterium | reverse complement strand
GTGTAGCATAGGGGAAGCTTTAAGTGTCTATACCCCTTTTTATAAGACAGAAAAAGTATCTATCGAGCAAAATATAAAATGTGAGATAGAACTCTCAAAAAATCAACAAAAAGCGTATGATTTTATCCAAGAAAATAAGACCAGTTTACTCTTTGCAAATACAGGAAGTGGTAAAACTGAGATATATATCAAAGCAATAGAAAATATCTTAAACCAAAATAAACAGGCTCTTTTACTTCTACCAGAGATTTCACTCAGTCCTCAAATCGAACAACGACTTACAAAAGTATTTGGTGAAAGTATCGCCATTTGGCACTCAAAAATACAGAAAAAAACAAAAGAAACCATCATCGAAAATCTACTCAATGGAACAGTCAAGATCATAGCAGGTGCGAGATCTGCTCTATTTTTACCGTATGAAGATTTGGGTCTTATCATCGTAGATGAAGAGCACGATGATTCTTATAAATCGGCTCAAAAACCAAGACTACATGTCAAGGACTTGTCTATTTATATAGGGAAAAAGTACAACACCCAAATCATCTTAGGAAGTGCGACACCTAGCTTGAGTAGTTTTCATAAAGTGCCCTACTTTAGACTCAAAGAGACTTTTTTCCAATCAACTAAAAAGATCACATTTTTAGATGCAAACTTAGAACTCAACGACACTATTATCTCAAAGATAAAAGAGACTGTTGATGCCCAAAATCAAGCCATAGTATTTTTACCCACACGAGCAAACTTCAAGTATCAGATCTGTAAAGAGTGTGGAGTAGCTGTTGAGTGTCCTTTTTGTTCAGTCAGCCTCAGTCTACATAAAAATCAAAATGCTCTCCAGTGTCACTATTGTAACTATACACAAAGCATACCGACAACTTGTCCATCGTGTGACAATGGAGAAATCGAGAGTTTTAGACTAGGTACTGCTGAAGTGTATGAGCAGCTTCAAGCTGTATTTACAGATAAAACTGTCGCAAAATTTGATCGGGATAGTATCAAAACAAATACTGTTTTAAAAAAAACACTTAAAAGTTTCAACGATCATAAAATCGATATCTTAGTAGGAACACAGATGCTTTCAAAAGGGCACGACTATCATAATGTCACTTTAGCAGTAGTTTTAGGGATCGATTCTGTTTTAAATATGACAAGTTATAAAGTACGAGAAAAAGCCCTCTCATTACTCATACAAATTGCTGGAAGAAGTGGACGAAAGGGGTTTGGGGAAGTACTCATCCAGACAAAAAATAAGGACTTTTTTCATAACTATCTAGAAGTTTCTGATTATGAAGACTTTTTAAAAGAGGAACTCAAAACAAGAAAAGATCTCTATCCACCCTATAAAAGAATCGCCAGAATTATATTTAGTCATAAAAATGCTTTTATAGCCAAAAAAGAGATGGATAACTATGTCCATCTTTTGCACAATCAAAAAGAAGTAGAGCTCATAGGATTTGGGGAGTGCAATATCTTTAAGATAGCAAATAATTATCGATATGAGATGCTCTTACGATCAGATAATGTATCAAATCTTTTGAGTATACTACATAGTATGAAAAGTCCGTTGATTGCTATTGATATGGATACTCTTTACTAAATTTCTCCAACAGCTAAAAAAAGTATTGCAAAAGTATTAGTTCCTTTTTAGATAAGACTAAGTTTAAATGATATAGAATCATCTTAATGAAAACATTTACACATGAATATATCTCAAAAGAGCTTCTTTCAATATTTGTTAAAGAAAATCATATCACTAACTACAATGGTGATATTTTAATACAGGTATTTACAAGTATAAATAATCAAGAGTATATCATGTACTTAAAAGATGAAATTCTTTCTTTTTTTCCACAGGCAAAAATCATAGGAACAACAACAAATGGAGAAATTTCACATAATGGGTCAATCAACCACTCGACCGTAGTTTCTATCAGTATATTTAAAAAAACAAAAATAATCACAAAACTTCAACTATCAAACGAAACCAGTTTTAAAAATGGTCAAGAGATCATACGATCTTTAGATGACAATTCTGATTTAAAACTTTTGATCACCTTTACAGACGGATTACATACAAATGGTGAAGAATATTTAAGAGGTATTTCTTCTATTAATCAAACAGTAATAGTATCAGGTGGTATGGCTGGTGATTATGCAAAATTTCAAGATACTTTTGTCTTTACAGAAAAAGGTATCACAAACAATGGGAGCGTTGCAGCTGCATTTTACGGTTCAGCATTAAGAATACATACTGATTATAGTTTCAATTGGGAAACAGTTGGAAGAAAACATATTATTGAAAAATCTATAAAAAATAGAGTGTATAAAATATCAGGAATGACCGCTGTTGATTTTTATAAGCACTATCTAGGTGACACTATCGAGTCATTTCTTCCTTCAGTTGGTGTTGAATTTCCACTCGTTCATGAAGTAGATGGTATCAAAACTGCTCGAGCAGTTCTTTCTAAACATGATGATGGTAGTCTTAGTTTTGCTGGAAATTTAGATGAAGGAACTATAATACAATTTGGATATGGTGATGTCCAACTCATCATAGAAAAAGGTCTTGAAAATATCAAAAATATACTCAAGTCTCCTATTGAATCTATATTTATATATTCTTGTATGGCCAGAAAATCACTCTTAAAAGACGATATCAATCTTGAAATTTTACCTTTACAAAAAATTGCACCTATTTGTGGTTTTTTTGCAAATGGAGAGTTTTATCAAAGATCAGAACCACCCTATTCGAAGCCACAACTTTTAAATCAATCGATGTCTCTCTTAGCACTCTCAGAAAATAAAGAAAAAATAGAAAAAATACATCCAAGTATCTTTACAGAACACAAAACCACATCATCCGAACTCCATAGAACACAGGCACTTTCAACACTGATCAAAAGAACAACCAAAGAACTAGAAGATCTCAATCAAAATCTTGACACAAGAGTAGAAGAACAAATCGCTCTGAACCTAGAAAAAGATATGATGATGACACTTCTTCATACACAAGCTCAACTAGGAAGTACTTTAGAAATGATCTTACATCAGTGGCGGCAGCCTATTAGTGCGATCACTTCTACACTTTCCTCTATTCAAGTATATAAAGAAGAAAAATTACTCACAGATGATATATTGGATACAAATATCATAAATGTGTTAAGCTATACAAATCATCTCAACACTACGATTGAAGATTTTCGAGATCTCTTTCAGTCAACCAATAAAAATATAAATATTGCTATTGATGACTTTATCAAAAAGTCACTTACTATTATCCAACCCATTTTAAAAGAGCATAAAGTGGACATAGATCTTGATATATCTATTAATAATATAATTAAAATTCCTGTAGGTCTTATGATGCAAGTCATTTTAAACATCGTTAAAAATGCGTTAGATATACTCATAAAAAACCAAATAAAAAATCCGAAAATATGTATCAAGTCTTTTCAAAAAGATAATAATAATGTTATTCAAATCGTAGATAATGCAGGTGGCATTCCAGAAGATATCATCGACAAAATTTTTCAGAATAACTTTACAACAAAAGCACCAGGAGAAGGGACAGGAATAGGACTCAATATGTCTAAAAGAATTATAGAATCAAAAGTAAATGGTACTTTAACTGCTCAAAACAGTAGTGATAATAAAGCTGTTTTTACTATCACTATTCCAAACTAATTACTAAACGCTTATCTTTTATAAACTTTATAATATTTATTTTTCATCTTATTCGATGAGAGTCCTTCATGTGCTTTTTTATAGGCATCATTTTTAATCGCAACATACGAACAAGTTGGTAAGATATTAATTTTCCCTATATCATTTTTATCCAGACCAATTCCAGCTGTTAAAGCACCCAAAATATCCCCAGCTCGTAATTTATGTCGTTTCCCACCATTTATATACAATGTCGAGAACTCATACGAAAGAATCACATCATCATTGTCTCTAATCTCTTTTGTACTTAACAAAGCAAAGTCTTTATCAAAGTAGTCTTTGAGATCTTCAAAATGAGTCAAATTATCTACAAAACTTACGGCGAGTCCATTTTTACCAGCTCGTGCAGTTCGACCTATACGATGTGTATATACTTCAAAATCAAATGGCAAATCATAGTTGATAACCAAATCAACATCTTCTATATCCAAACCTCTTGAAGCTACATCTGTAGCTATAAGAACTGGATAGCTTTTATTTGAAAATAAGATAAGTGTTTCATCTCTATCTTTTTGATCAAGATCACTATGTAAAACTAAGGGCTCGATATCTGATGATTCTAGTGAATCTGCTAGTTCATCACACTGCACTTTAGTGTTACAAAAAATGATGACACTTTTATCTGTTTTTTTGAAAAGTTTCATAATCAAACTTGTTTTTTCATGGGATGCTGCTTCATAAAATTTTTGTGTTATGATGTTTTCATTATGTGTTGATTCTACTTCTATTTTAATAGGATCATTTAAAATAGTTTTTGAAAGTGATTCGATAGTTGAAGGATAAGTTGCAGAAAAAAGCATCGTATGTCTTTTTTTAGGTAGATAATCAATGATAAGATTGATATCCTCACTAAATCCCATATCAAGCATCCTATCAGCTTCATCCAAAACCAAAGTATTTATCTCATCTGCAGAAAAGTTTTCCTCTTTGAGATGTTTTAAAATTCGCCCTGGAGTTCCTACTAAAATATGTGCTTGGTGTGAGAGTGAATGCACCTGTGGTTTATGTGGTACACCACCTGTGAGTGTCAAAACTTTGATATTGTGTTCTGCTCTCACAAGATTTTGTAAAGTTTTTGCTACTTGCCCTGCAAGTTCTCTTGTGGGACACAATACAAGAGTTTGGATTCTAAATCGAGATGTATCAAGATTGTTTAACACTCCCAAACCAAAAGAAACTGTTTTTCCACTTCCTGTTTTGGCTTGTGCTATCACATCTTTTTTTTCTAAGATATATGGTAAACTTTTCTCTTGAATCGGAGTCATAAACTCAAATCCTAAAGAGTCTAAATTTTTGATCGTTTTTTCTGATATATTCAGTGTATTAAATTTATTTTTATTCATTTGTGATTATAACTAAAGAATTATTAAAATATATATGAGAATAATTAAAGAAATATAATGTATAATCTCATCAAATCAATCTCAAGGTTCACTATGAAAAAACTTTCTATCATAAGCAATCAGATAAAAAATAACACCTATTCTTACACAGGGAAAGGCTCTTTTGAAGCAGTTGTAAATAACAACAAAGATCTTATTTTATCTTGGCTTGAAGAGCTCATACCACTACAAAATCAGATCAATTTATTGTGTGAGCAAGAAGGGATTGAATTTCAAAAAAGAAACTATACTCGAATCCTAACAAAAGTTTTCCCTGAAGAGTATAAAGAGTTTGTATCGTTAAATATATTAGTTCGAGATGCAAATATCCTTGCACAATACTACAATAAAGAGTACAACATCACTATTCTTTATGATAATCTCATCCATGATAAATACCTCAAATATCCTGGAAAATATGAAAAATATGTAGAGTTTAATATCTTTCAAAAATTTGTTATGATGTATAGAGATGAGTTGATATCTAGTTTAAATACAAACAATCAAACAATTCAAACGCCTAAACATACTATTCCAAAAGAGATATTAAGAAACGAAAATGTAACAGAAGAAGAGAGAGAACTTATACAATCACTCACACAAGATGAGATTGAAAAGTTAGAAAAAGAAACTGTACAAACAAATAAAGACAAAGATACAAATTGGACACAATTATTACTAGGAAAATTAAGATAATGAAAAAATTTACAATATACGGAAATCCAGTTATTCACTCAAAATCTCCACAAATGCACAATGCAGGGTTTAGACAAATACATATAAATGCAAACTACGATAAAACACTTATCGAAGATGGAAACACTTTAAAAGATCATTTTATAAACGAAAAAATATCTGGTGCGAATATTACTGTTCCACATAAAGAAGTAGCCTTTAGAAGTGCTGACAAGGTCAAAGGGATAGCCAAAAAAATTGGTGCTGTAAATACTTATGTAGAAAAAGATGGAAAAGTAATCGCTTACAACACAGATGCACCAGGATTTATGAAAGCGATCGAAGAGTTTGGTGAAATCAAAAATGCAATTGTTTTAGGAGCAGGAGGAACGGCAAAAGCAATAGCCGTTGCGATGACTGAAGCTGATATAGATGTAACAGTACTCAACAGAAGCAAAAATAAGCTTGATTTTTTCAAAGACTTAGGATGTACTGTCTATAGCTGGGATGACTTTATTTGTGAAGATTATGATCTTGTCGTAAACTCCACAAGTGCAGGACTCAAAGATGAAGAATACCCTGCCTCTGTTGAAATGATAGAAGATATACTCACTGTTTCAAACTACGCAATGGACTGCATCTACGGTAAGATGACACCATTTTTACAAAAAGCAAAAGAAAATCACCTCACTTATAAAGACGGCGAAGATATGCTTTTGTATCAAGGTGTCTTAGCTTTTGAGCTCTTCACAGGTGTAGAAGCAGATAAAAAATTAGTTGAGGCTATGAGAAATGGTTTAAAAGAACAATAGTAAAATTAAGGAAAAATATGAATACTAAAATTTTACTTTTCTTAGTGAGTACGATCAGTATATTAGTCCTTACAGGTTGTGGAGCAAAAAAGGTTGTGATGAAATCACTTCATCCAGCAGAAATTCCTGTATTGACAATGCAACAAATTATTGCAGTCAATACATTTGAAAATGATAAAGTACAATTATCATCAAAAGTAGAAGCAAAACTTGCAAGTATACAAATAGATCATAAAAATTATTTTACTATTGCGAATAGATCCCAACTCAACAAAGTATTAACAGAACAAAAATTTCAAGCTTCTGATATAACACAAAATAAGAATATAGTAAAAATAGGTAAACTCGTAGGTGCTCAAGCTATCATTGGGGGAACTGTCACTTCGAGTTATGAAGATGGATATTATATCACTACAAGAGAAAAGTGTGCATCTTATAATAAAGATGGCGAATGCCTAAGAATGAAAAAATATAATGTAAGATGTAACACAACAGCTTCAAGTGTAAGTGCAAATCTCAATATCATTGATGTCGAATCTGCTACAACACTTTATGCAAATACTATAACAAAAAACTATAATGGAGATTCGTGTAGAAATTCTATTCAGACGGGACGACAATCAGTTGTGATATTAGCAGATGCAGTAGCAAGTGATTTTGCACAAAAGCTAGCACCAATATATGTATATTATAGTGTTGACTTAATCGAAGATGTAGACTCAGTAGACTTAACTAAAAGACAAGAACAGCTTTTTGAAAATGCTCTTGAATATATAGAAAATGGACGAACAGCAAAAGCAGAAACTATATTTGAGACTTTACACGCTGAAGTTTCAGAAAGATCATTTGAAATCGCATATAATTTAGGGCTCATCAAACAATCATTTGGTAAATATACCCAAGCAAAATCGTTATATCAAATAGCAGATGAAAATACAATGCAACCAAATAAATTATTAGATAGTGCTATTATAAATATTGATTCGTTGATAAAACAAAAAAAAATAGCAGCATCCCAACTGCTTAATAAATAGAATAGTATTATAAATCATGAAATTATATAATGTACTTTATTTTATCATACTCAGTAGTTTATTTATTGGCTGCAGTGCATCTACTCCAAGTAGTCCAAAAATTGTAAAACAACTACCACAATGGTACACATCACCTCCAAAAAATACAGATCGTTTTTCCTATGCTACTGCCATAAGCACAACAAAAGAAGAAGCAGTTGCAAAAGCACTACAAGAGATAATCAGTCAATTAAATATCTCCATCAAATCATCTTTTAAATCACAAAAAACTATCTCAAATGGTCACTATACTTCAAAAATTCAAAATAATATCGAAACCGAAATATCAAAAATAACCATAAACAATTATGAGATAATTAATTTTTATAGACAAAGATACAATCAGTATTTAGTACAAATAAAAGTTGATAAAAGCAAATGGCTAGAATATTTAAAAGCAACACTCAAAAAAGAGTTTGAGCAGTTCTCTATAGTAGAAAAATCAGCCCAAAACTATCATCACTTAAGACAATTAGATATATTTAAAAACCTACATTCCCAAGCCAAATCACAGTTATCAAAGATAACTATCATCAAAGCATTGGATCACTCATTTGATGAGCGTTACTATGATAACAAAATCAATTCATATCAAAAAAAATATTTGGAAATAGAAAAGAATTTATCTGTAGAAATAGTAAATAAAAGTAACCAAATTTTTTTTACAGAAAAACTAAAGTCATATTTTACAAAACAAAAGATCAAACTAAATTACTCACATACAAAAGTTGCTCTTTTTGTCACTGAAAAGCGTATCAAAAATGAGTATCTTGATATGATTATATTTACTATCACTTTAAAAACATACTTCAACGATAGACTCATTGGAAACAATGAATTCGAAATAAAAGCCCACAATAAAGGTGATATGAATAGAATACGACAAAAAGCTTCTGTAGAGTTTTTAGAAGTTATCTCGGAAAAAGAGATCAAATCTCTTTTAAATATTTGAATAGTATAATACCACATGCAAAATACAGCCCTAAACATACTCAAAACTGGAAAAAATGTCTTTCTTACAGGTTCAGCAGGAACAGGTAAAACATATATTTTAAATGGATATATTTTATATCTAAAATCAAGAAAAATATATCCGTCAATTGTCGCACCCACAGGTATCGCTGCTTCACATTTGCAGGGACAAACTATACACTCCTACTTTAGTTTAGGGATACGAAACGAAATCGATGATACTTTTGTAGCCAATCTCCTTGAGAAAAAATACTTGCAAATGCGATTTTCTAAATTAAGTGTTCTCATAATAGATGAGATATCGATGGTAAGCCCATTTATATTTAGTGCGATGGATACTATTCTCAAAGCTTTTAAAAAGAATAATAAACCTTTTGGAGGAGTTCAGGTCATACTCTCAGGTGATTTCTTTCAATTGCCCCCTATTTCACGCAACCATACAGATAAAAGATTTGCATGGCAATCACCCGCTTGGAAAGAGCTCGATCTACAAACATGTTATTTAGAAAAGAAATTTAGACAAAATGATGATGTTTTAATATCAATTTTAGATGAGATCAGAAGTGGAAATATATCTTCAAATACTTATGATGCTTTAAATTCTAGAATCAATGTCTCCTTAGATACAGCATTTAAACCCACAAAACTCTATACACATAATCTTGATGTAGACAAGATAAATAATACTGAATTAGACAAACTAGATGCACAAGAGCATAATTTTCTTTATAGTTCTGAAGGTGCAAAAAGCAATATAGAAAAAATATTTAAATCTTCTATGGTTCAAGAAAATATGACTCTTAAAAAAGATGCCGTTGTGATGTTTATCAAAAATAATTCAGAAAAAGGATATGTAAACGGAACAACAGGAATTGTGATCGATTTCTCAAAAGAGGATAAGCTGCCTATTGTAAAACTATCAAATGGATATACAGTAAAAGTACCACTTGAAGATTGGTCACTCGAAAATGACAAAGGATCTATCACAGCAAAAGTATCACAACTCCCACTAAAACTTGCATGGGCTATTACGATACACAAATCACAAGGGATGACACTTGACTCTGCGCAAATAGATCTATCTAAAACTTTTGAAGTTGGACAAGGATATGTGGCGCTTTCACGAATAAAAAATATAGAAGGTTTAGAGCTTATTGGATTTAATGACAAAGCACTTATGGTTGATCCATTAATACTAAGTATTGATGATAGAATCAAAAAAGCCTCTTTAAAATCAATAGATAAAATCTCTGCTTTTTCAAGTGAGGAGTTAGAAAAGCTTTTTGTATCTCATATAAAATCCTTAGGTGGAAGCACCAATACAAACGAGATTCAAAAAGAAAAGCAAAAGCTCAAAGAAAAACCCAAAGTATCTCGTGATATTGCAGATATTCATCTCAAAACAAAAGAGCTCATCCAAAGCTGTGATACCATAGAAAAATTAATACTCAAAAGAGAGCTTGGATTCGATACTATCATCAAACACTTAGGGATTTTAAAAGAAGTAGAAAACGATCTTGATCTTTCAAAATATTTACCAAAAGCAGATACGATAAAGATCATAAATCAAGCCATAGAGAAAATAAAAACTGAAAATAACAAAGAACATTTTAGTGAAGATGGAAAAATAAAATTAAAACCAATTTTTGATACTGTAGATGCTCAAGTATCTTATGATGATATTAAACTAGTTATTTTAATCAGTTAGTATTTGAATCACTCTGTCAGGATAGAGATGATTCTCAGTTGACACAAATTTCTGAATAGTCCCAGTCATATAGTTAAATATGCCCCATAATCTTATCAAGTGTATATTTCATATCGACATCTAAATCCATCTTATCCATCATCCAGTTGATGTAGTTCATATCATTGTCACAAACTTCTTTGATACTTTTCCCTTTATGTTTTCCAAATTTAAATGTTTCGATAACTATTGGTGTAGTTGTGAGTTCAGCCATTTTTACCATTGGATTTATTTCTGGAAATTGTTCTTTTGTAAGTTTTACAAGATGAGATAATAATAGTTTCATTACAAGTACATCACCGATCGCATCGTGTGCTTTTATCGTGATATTGTACTTATCTGCTTCTGCTTGTTCATTTTTATAAAGTTCTAATGAATAACGAAGATATTGTAAAGCGTGCGATTCACTTGTCTTTAGAAGATGTTTAGCAACTCTAAGAGTATCGATAATTTGAAGATTTGATATAAATCCTTCTTTTTGCATCATTCCCATATCAAATGGCATATTATGAGCGATGAGATAGTTTTCTTGATTGTTTAACGATTGTAGCATTTTATAGAAGTTAGTATCTGTAAACAGACCTTTTCCTTCTAGTAGATCTGGTGTGATACCATGCACAGCCATAGCTTGTATTTTTATAGGTAAAACCGCACTACAAAGTTCATCAAATACTTCTATTTTTCCTTTAGCGTCAACTATCATAGCTCCTACTTGTATGATTCTATCTTCTTCTTGGTTTCCTGTTGTTTCTGTATCAAATAGTATGTATTTTGCCATGTTTAGTTTTCCTTTTGTGTTATATTTTAGTATAGTTCAAAGACAACTGATGTCTTCATTTGGTTCTCAAGACTAATAAAAATCCTTCAAATACCCCTGCAGTTCTTCTTTTACTCTATCATCAATCCACGCTGGTTGGATTACTTTGATATGAGGAAGCCAATATTTTATAAGTGGAAGTATCTCCATCTCATGAGTTATTTTGAGATTTATCTCCATACTTCCATCTTTACTTAGTGATTCTATTACTTGTGTTTTTGAGATTGGTTTTCTTTTGAAGTATTTTGAGATAACAGGTGAGATATATAGTTTTACATCAAATGGTTTTACATCTTTTTGAAACCATATAGATATAGAGTTTTCTAAGAGTTCATCCAACTCTTTATCAATAATAAATTTTTCTTCTAACAATTTTACTAAAGAGATATTTTTTAGATAATATTTTTTAAGTTCATCATTTCTATTATCAAGTGCTATTAAATACCAAAACCCTTCATAGTTTACAATTTTAAGAGGTTTTACTGTGATATCATAAGTTTTTTCTTTGAGTTTGTATTTGCAGTCTATGATATGATTTTCTTTGATAGCAATATCAAGCTCTTGAATCACATCAAACTTATCACTTACATCTTCCATATCGAGTTTTGTATAGATAGGGTAATACTCTTCATTTCGTATTTTAGAAAGAAGTCTTTTAGCTCGACTTGAAAAAACAGTTCCTACATTATCAGACATCTTCTCGATGATATCAAGAACGATTGCATCTTCTATCTCATTTATCTTCTCTATTTTAAAACCATCTTGCATCTTCCATTTTTTGTTTTCTTGGATGATTGGATAGGAGGTGAGTTTTTCATTGAAGTCTCTTTGTATCGTTCGTGTTGATACATTAAATTCCTCTGCAAGTGAAGTAACACTTAAAGCTTCACCTTCATTGAGTCGTTTTAGTATTATTCTAAGTCTTGTGAGTGCTTTATCGTAGTCGTGTTTGTATGCCATTATTTTAACTTTTCCTCTAGTATTATTGGATTTTGTCTACATTTTAATTTAGTTGTAATGATTGTATCATCTAAATTATAAAATATTATAATAAAAGTATGAGCCATCTTTATGTCTGTTTATATTATTGCTCTTCTTTTCATCTACTACCCTCAATGATTTTGAGGTAT
>JBASAI010000083.1:0-2676 GCA_049650525.1 Arcobacteraceae bacterium | reverse complement strand
CTTTATAAGATGGTGCTTAATGTACTATTGCTTATGACAAATTATGAAGAGAATTGACAGAAATATCGTTATTATAACATAATTGCGACTAAGTTGCAATATTGACAAATAATGCAAGAAATTTATTTTAAGTGATGATATATAAAATGATTTGCCTAACTTTAAAAAACTATTTTGTTTTTATTTCTCTCTTCTCGTATAAGTATTTTAAAAGTACTCCAATACCAAAAGCAACTGCTGCGATACTTGTAGCAACATCATCGTTTTGTATATCCGTACTAAATCCTATGAGAAAATTGAAGCTTAGAGTCAGGAGTGTTGATAGCGACATGATCGCTATCAACGCTAAAAAGAGTATCAAAATATTTTTAAATGAATTATTTTTCATACTATCTCGAATCTTTTTATATTTTATTAGTTAAATTTAGAAATATGTTCTGAAAGAGCATCGATCTCGGCATCTGATAAATTTGCAACTTGTCCGACCATAAGACCTTTCATAGCTCCACCATAAGTACCATTTTTATACCCTTTAAGTGCTTCGGCAATTTTTGCGGCTTCCCAATCTTTGATAATTTGAGAGTTATTTAACGCTTTCTTTTCGGCATTTAGCCCATGGCAAGCAGCACATTTGTTGTACAATTTTGTTGCATCTGGAGTTGCTACTACTGCTTTTACAGATTCTATAACAGGAGCTGCTGCTTTGGTTACTTTTGTTTGTACTTTTTCAACCGTTTCTACAACCTCTTTTACTACAGGTTCTGCTGAAGTTTTGATATCTTTTGCAAGTTCTTCTGTTTTTTCAACTGTAGATTCTACTTTCTTCATGACATCATTTGTCACTTTAGTTACTGCAGATTTATCTTTTACTTCAACTTTTTTTGCAGATTCAACTACCTCTTTTGGCTCTTCTTCAGTACAACCTGAATAAAGTAACGATAAAACAGCTACACTTAAAAGCAATTTTTTATTGATCATTTGTATCTCCTTGATATTTTGATTTTGATTTATTTAGTCTATATCATTGTATCAAAAGTTTCATAAATATTAAAATATCCCATTTATTGTACTATTTATGAAACTTTTGTTTATACTTCAATCTTTTTTAGGATAGAATTATAAATAAAAATAATAAAAAGGTTTTTTGATGATTAACACTATTAATTTTATAATATCACCAAAAGAACTATATAGTCATATGCAAAGTGACCACAATATCATAATCATTGATGTAAGAGTTTATGAAGATTATCATAGAGGGCACATTCCTAACGCCATTCATATTCCAGAAATTTTCACATACTTACCTCAAGGACTAACAACACAAAAAGAAAAAACTGGTTTTATTCATTTCTTTCAAAAAATCTTTTCAGATGCGGGTATTTGCAAAGATGAAATAGTGATATTTTATGAAGAAAAATATACTCTAAAATCACCAAGAGGATTAACCATCTTAAAATATCTAGGTTATGATGAAACAAAAATAAAAATTTTAGATGGTGGATTTCATCTTTGGTTTCATGAAAATTTACCGATCTCTACAGAGCAACCTTTAAAGATAAAAAAAGAATTTAAAGTAAATATTGATACAAACTTTTTTGTTGACTATGATGAGATGCTGAGCATTATAGAAGATGATTCTATTATTGTACTTGATGTACGAGATAAAGATGAATGGATGGGGATTAGTTCTTCCCCATACAGTATAAATTTTGCACCAAAAAAAGGACGACTTCCAAATGCGATTTGGATTGAATGGTATGAGTTTATTACAGATGATATGTTGAGTGTGAAATCACTAGATAAAATCCAAAGAGATCTCGATAAAAAAAACATCAAATATAACGACAAAATTGTATTGTACTGTTTTAAAGGTGCCAGATTATCAAACTCTTACATCGCACTTAGAAAACTCGGTTATGAAAATATTCGTATTTATTTTGCAGGATGGAACGAATGGTGTAGAAAAGAAAATGCTCCTATTATTAATGAAATTGAGAATATAGACAATCCAATTTTACAAGAAAATATTTTATTAAAACAAAACCTTGACACATTAAATTTACAGTATGCAAATCTTATTGATTTTAATAGATACAATAAGGAAGCACTTTTTGCATTTAATAGAGATGGAGAAATATGCTCAGCAAATGATGCTACTTATGAAAAACTTCCACATATTAAACACTATAAAGATATTTATCCGAACTATACAATAAATGAAATATTTAATATCATTGATAACAATCAAGAAAAAAACCTCACAATTGAGAAAAATGGAAAATATTTTTCTCTGCAGTTAAGAGGTTCAAAAGATACCAATAAAATCATTGTTCATACATTTGAAACAACAGAAATATATGCTCTAAACAAAACTTTAGACGATAAAATACAAGAAGCAAAACACAGTAAAGAGATGTTTTCCCTTTTATTTGATTTAGCTCCTATTTTAATAGATGCATTTGATAGAGACGGAAAATGTATTTTATGGAATAAAGAGTGCCATAAGATATTTGGATGGACTCTTGATGATATTAATAATTCAAAAAATCCTATGGAGCTTTTTTATCCTGATGTCGAAACACAAAAAAGAGCCAAAGATACTATCTTATACAAAAAAGAAAAAATATTTCGACAATGGCATCCTGTGGATAAAAATGGGGATATTCTTACTGT